>DRHS01000300.1 GCA_011053095.1 Bacteroides sp. | reverse complement strand
CAATACCGGCATAGATGTTTTGGCCGGTAAAATCTAATTTTTTAATTTGTGCTTGCATAAGCTTGGGTATTAAGGTTAATATTAAGTTTGCTTACCTAATATAATCAATTGCTCCGGCTTATGCTTTTTAAACATAGGATCTGAAGAGAGCGGGTTTTACGGACATGTGGATAAATCTTCCTGTTTCTATACATTCAGGATTGGTTTTCTCAATTCTTTTCATGATTTGATGTCTATTAATTGTTGACATCAATTCCTTACGGTCAAGATACCCACCCTTACAATCTTGCGTAGCCCTTATTAATTTGTAGTGATTAATATAGTTCATTGAGATTCTTTATTTAGTTTTAGTGAGTCCATCTTTTTCGTCAGATCGTTGATGACACCCTGAATTGCTTGTTTGACTTTTCTGTAATCAATTGTCTGCCAGGCTCTTAATATGGGTATGAAATCAGGATTGCATGTGTTTTCTATTTTCTCGATCAATAGCAGGATCATTCCCCTGTTCCTGTCTTTTAGTTCTTCTACAAAGCTGAAGTCGTTGCCTTTAAGAAGGCCTGTAAGCTCCTGTAATAATTCCTCCGCATATGTTTCCCTTTCAATCTCCCAACCCTTCTCAGTATAGACTATAACAGGAAGCCTGGAGCTGTACTCAATTTTAAGATAACCGCTCTCAATAACATAGTCGATCCGGTGGGATATTTCCATCAGGGTTAAATGCCCGTAAAATCCATACACCGGACATTGGTCTAGTCCATGCTCCAATAGCTTTTTCTCTTTTGAGCCCTTTAGCACCTTTGTCAGCATGGTCCGTCCACCGGTTGCAATAAGTCCATCAACAGCACGGAGAATCGTTTTGACATCGTTGAATTCCAGGTGAGTGATTCCTCCACTGTCCAGATGATATTTTACTCTTGGTTTTCTGCTGCTCATATATGGAACTGTATATCTGCCAAATCCTCAGATAACCTCTTGTATATATTTCATAAGAACCCGCTCCCTTAGTTTTATATTTGCCTTTTTCGGGACAGGAAATTGGAAAAACGATTGATCAACCGTTTTATTTTATTCCTTAATCCAGACAAAATCCCCTGCTTAACAATTTCATCCTGATCACCTGTGGGACCAGGATCCTCCTCCTGACCCTGGTCCCGTAAGTGGTCCGTCAGGTCTTGTTGTTTATCTTTCTGGTATGGATCACTGGCTTCTTCCACAAGGCTGTTCGCAGCTTCATATTCAACACCGGCCGGCTCCTTTTCGTTCGGTTCTTCCAGGTCAACATCAAGCATGGCCTTAACAGACTTAAGGAAGCCTTCAAGCATCACCCTGTCCTCGCCTCCTTCATCAAGGACACCTGCAAATACATTTCTTTTAAATTCCAACAAGTGTAAAATCCGATGTTCGATTGAGAATTTGGAAATCAAATTATAGACCTGTATATGCTTTTTCTGGCCAAGACGGTAGATCCTTCCGATACGCTGTTCTAGCACGGCCGGATTCCATGGCAGGTCAATGTTGATCAGCATGTTGGCGCTCTGAAGGTTAATTCCTACACCTCCTGCATCAGTGGACAGGAACAACTTCAATGCCTGGTCACTCTGAAACCTGTCAATCATTGTTTTTCGCTTTCCGGCCGGAACATCCCCGTTCAGATATTCATACTCCAGTCCCATTT
This sequence comes from Bacteroides sp., assembly GCA_011053095.1. Classification (GTDB taxonomy): domain Bacteria; phylum Bacteroidota; class Bacteroidia; order Bacteroidales; family SM23-62; genus SM23-62. The sequence goes on along the minus strand of DRHS01000300.1, from coordinate 7,166 downwards.
TATCAAGCTCCACGGTAAGCAGGTCAAACATCTTTTTCCACTGGCTGAATATCACAATTTTATTACCCTGATCTTCCGTCATCTCAAGGATAAGGCTCATTATTTCACCAATCTTATTGCCAAAATTCGTTTTCTGGTCCAGTATATAGGTAGAATCAGAGACCATGCGCATGCAGTTAAGGCATATCAGCAGATTCTGCCTGTCTTCTTCGCTCAGGTAGCCCTGTTCGTACCATTTAGTGGACAGACGGGCAACGACATCATAATAATCCTTATGATCGGATATCTGTTCGGGAGTCATCTCAACAAAGAAATTCTTGTCAATTCTACCCGGAAGCTGGTCCGCAATCTCCTTCTTTGTTCGCCTGATCAGAATATCCTCCAGTGTTTTATTGATGGTCCTGAGGTTTTTATATCCGATCAGTTTCCCGTATTCATCCAGCTCCTGGTGGTTGTCCAGAAACCGGAACAAGGGACCCAGTTTGTACATGTCAACATATTCCACGATGGAATGCAAATCATCAATCCTGTTCTCCAGGGGTGTTCCCGTTGTCACGATGACATGTTCTGAACGAATCTTTTTAACTGCTTTTGCTGTTTGTGTTTTCCAGTTTTTAATTCTCTGTGCCTCGTCTAAAATAACAAGGTCTGCCTGCCAGTCATTAATCAGGTTTGTATCATTTCGAACTAAGCCGTAGCTGATGATCTTATAGAAATCTTCCTTCCGGTAAAGATCTTTCCTTTTATGGATCAGGCCTTCAACAACACGGGCATCCCTTCCGGAAAATTTCCGGATTTCAGATTTCCACTGGTATTTCAATGAGGTCGGGCAAATGACCAGAATCCTGCTTACATTAAAAAACCTGGCAAATATCTCAACGGCGGCAATGGCTTGAATTGTTTTCCCAAGTCCCATATCATCTGCCAGCAAAATCCTTCCTGCTTTAATAATTTCAATAATACCCTTTTTCTGATAGGGATAAAGCGTTGTGCTGATCAGGCTGTCAAAAATCCTGCTTTCAGGTCCCTCAGGAAAGATATCTTTTAGCCTTTCTTTCCGCTCCCTGTTCTTTTTTAGCCGGATAATGTATTCAAATACGTCGGGGTAAATCCTGAAGGTCGGATCAGACTTAACAGCCTGTTTAATGAAATCATCCAGTTCGAAAATCATTCCCGGTAAAAGGAAACCCTCTGCATCAAAAAAAGCATCTTCACGGTCATACCGGATGTTATTGTCGGCTTTTTTCAGCCGTATCAGCCGCTGATGACCATAAAGTATACTCAGTGAGGAATATTCATGTTTCTGCTGGTGGGTGAAGTACTTCTGGTTCTTTTTAAACCTGAGAAGCTGAAAAAGGACATATTCGACATGTTTGCAGGTACCCAGCGCTGTGACCCTGAAATCGGGACATGAACAATAATTAAAGCTGTTTATGTTATCCCTGATCGAAACCTTATATGTCTTATCGGTCTCATGATTTACAACTTCAAAATCTGAATACACCGGGTGATCCCCCAGGTTTCTGATCTTGAAATTCTGTTCCAATGCAAATTGTTTCCTCAGTTCTGCCTGCCATTCATCAGCAGACATATCATTCGGTTTTCTGGAATAAGGAACTCTCTTTTTGCTTACTGATCCCGGCATTACGTGAAAGTTATTTTCGGATAATATTCAAAGATAATGTTAATAAATAATACCGCATAAAATGTATCGCCTGATAAGAATCAGTAAGCTTCGGCTTCCTTTTTTATTTCAAACAAAACTTTGACACTTGAGTGGATAAACGCAGTATCAGGTAAAAATTGTTCACCACTGCGAATTATCATCCACAATCTATCGTCCAGGTAGTCTCTTGGGAAATATACGTCCCCTTCTGCAGCCGGACCAACTATAGTTCTGAAAATTTCCATGACAATTTACTTTTTGTCAAGTGTATTTGGCAATATTTTATTTGTCAGTGATGAAAATATGAGTTTCGTAATTTTAGATCATTAATACAGGATGAAACTCAATAAACTTTAATGACCTTGAAGCAGGTCAGTCAGAAATACGAAACCGGATACTCGCTCCGGTATTCAAAAGGATGGGAATAATCGAACAATGGGGAAACGGATTGCAGTTAATAGCAAATGAATTAAAGAACTACCCGAATCTATCGGAATTTCAATCCGGGCAATTGAAACGAATTGGACCTGACAAGGGAGGATATTGGGAAGTTGTCGGAAAGTAATATAGATTTACAAAAAATTTAATCGTATGTCCAAAACAGCATTAATAACCGGTGTTACAGGCCAGGACGGAGCCTACCTGTCCGAATTCCTGATTAAAAAAGGTTACCAGGTCCACGGTATCAAACGCAGGAGCTCCCTATTCAACACCGAAAGAGTCGATCACCTGTACCAGGATCCCCACGTTGACGACCCGAATTTCGTCCTGCACTACGGTGACCTCACCGACTCAACCAACCTGATCCGTATCATCCAGGAAGTACAGCCGGACGAGATCTACAACCTGGGTGCCCAGAGCCACGTCATGGTCTCTTTTGAGACCCCGGAATACACAGCTAATTCAGATGCATTGGGAACACTGCGTATTCTCGAAGCGATCCGTCTTCTGGGACTATCGGAAAAAACCCGGTTCTACCAGGCATCAACCTCTGAGATGTATGGATTGGTACAGGAAGTCCCCCAAACAGAAAAAACCCCCTTCTATCCCCGCAGTCCCTATGGTGTTGCAAAACTCTATGCTTACTGGATTACTGTAAACTATAGGGAAGCATACAATATGTTCGCCTGTAACGGGATTCTTTTCAACCACGAATCTCCGATCCGTGGTGAAACCTTTGTAACACGAAAGATCACCAGGGCAGTGGCCAGAATTGCACTGGGATTGCAGGAAAAAACCTTTTTGGGGAATATGTCCTCGAAGCGGGACTGGGGACATGCAAAGGACTACGTAAAAGCGATGTACCTGATGCTGCAACAGGATGAACCTGAGGATTTTGTCATTGCAACAGGTGTAACCACCCAGATCAGGGAAATGCTGAAACTCGCCTTCACCGAAGTGGGGATCGAAGTGAACTTTACCGGATCAGGAGATGAAGAAAAAGGCATTGTGGAAAAATGCAGCAATCCGAAATACCAGCTTAAAAAGGGGCATGTTGTTGTGGAGGTGGATAAAAGGTACTACCGCCCGACTGAAGTTGATTTACTTATCGGTGATCCCACAAAGGCTAAAGAAAAGCTTGGGTGGGTAACCGAGTATGATCTGCAGTCACTGGTAAAGGAAATGGTTGAGAGCGATATAAAACAGGCTGAAAAGGAAGTACACCTCAGGAACGGTGGATTCAAAACCCTGAATTACTACGAATAATGAACAATGATTCCAAAATATATGTGGCAGGACATACCGGATTGGTTGGTTCCTCATTGATTAGGGGACTCGAACGTCACGGGTTCACCAATATCATGACCCGTGATTTCCCGGGTGTCAATCTTGTAAGCCAGCAGGAGACTGATGATCTTTTTGCAGAAGAAAAACCTGAATACGTCCTCTTGGCAGCCGCAAGGGTTGGCGGTATCATGGCCAACAACACCTATCGTGCAGACTTTATCTATGACAACATCCAGATACAGAATAACATCATCCATGCCTGCTGGAAACATGGAGTGAAAAAACTCCTCTTCCTCGGCAGCTCCTGTATCTATCCAAAAGAAGCTCCTCAACCCCTCAGAGAGGATTACCTGCTCACTTCAGAACTTGAATACACCAACGAACCCTATGCCATTGCCAAAATCGCAGGGATCAAGATGTGTGAATCCTTCAATATCCAGCACGGCACCAACTTCATCTCGGTAATGCCCACAAACATGTATGGTACGGGAGACAACTACAATCTGGAAACATCCCATGTTTTCCCGGCCCTCATCCGCAAATTTCATCTTGGCAAATGCATGGAGAATAATGACTTGGAGTCTGTTAAAGAAGACCTCAACAAACGCCCTGTAAAGGGTATTAGTGGAGACAACTCAGAGAACGAGATCATTGAAGTACTTGGGAAATTTGGCATCACAAAAGATGATTCCGGGGTTACGATCACCCTCTGGGGAACCGGCAATCCCTTGCGCGAATTCCTTTACACAGACGACCTTGCAGATGCATGCATCTTCCTGATGGACAATGTTGATTTCAAGGATCTCTATGATCCGGAAACGAAAGAAATTAAAAACACCCACATCAATATTGGAACAGGAAAAGACATCAGCATCAAAGATCTGGCTGAACTCATAAGTGAGCTGATTGGATATAAAGGAAAGATCAACTGGAACAGCAGCTATCCGGACGGGACATTCAAAAAGCAAATGGAAGTATCAAAAATCAATGGATTGGGCTGGCAGCCAAAAATCAGCCTGAAAGAAGGCATTGATAAAACATACGGTATTTACACTTCGTGATCCTGAACTTTCACCAGAATCTACTTCAGGACCTTTTTTGAGTATTCCTTCTTTATCTCACCTGGCTTATCAAACCACTGCTTAAGCGCTATATACTTTTCCTTCTTGCCAACTGAGAAGGTATCCAGTTTCTCATCCCTGTTCCTCAGCCGGAAAACTACACTAACTATCGCCTGTTTTGTACTTGTCCTTTTATTTGCAGAGATTTTGGAAAGAACCATGATCTCATCCGTAAGTTCATCATAAGTCACAGGCTTGTTAAGCTGCCTTAGCCGCTTAAGAATAACTGCTTCCCACTGCGATTTTCTGCCAGGCTTCTTTTTTATTTTGGGAGCCTCAACGGATTCTGTTGCCTGTATTTTCTTTGGTGGTCTGCCCCGTCTTTTGCCGGTGCTTGTTGGGCCAGTCTTTACAGGTAGGGATAACTTGTTACCCCCAAGTTGTGTTAAAATTCCTTTGATGTGAACGAGGCGTTTTTCTGTGCGGTCAAGTTCTTCCCTGTAAAAATCTTTCATTTCGGAAAGTTCTGTGTCCGATAAATTGAGCGATGCCATTGGTTTGATTATTATTTGTTTAAGAAGCGACCAAGGTAATTATTATATAAAACTTGAGCAAATCGTTAATAGATAATAATCCATAAAACATAAAAAGCTGCAACCCCTGAGAGTTACAGCCTTGATAATATATGGAGTTGATAGTTTGCTTAATTTAATTCATACCATGCAGGATCAGCTTTCAGCCATCCATCAAATTCAAAATCCTCCTGCAACAGCATATCATAAATCTCGAAAGCATACATTATCCATGCTTCAATGGCCAGTTCCTTTTCAATATGTATAAAATCAGGTTCCATTTTCTTTTACAATACATTACAAATACTTTGCCAGAATGTTCAAATCCATTGTCTCTGACAATTTGCCCGGTTATAGTTATATTTGGGCTCTATTTAAAATGACATGTCCATCGTCCTCAAAAACATAGACAAAAAATACGGCCAACAGTTGGTTCTTGACGGGATTTCCTTCGAAATCAGCAAGGGTGAAATTGTCGGATTTATCGGTCCCAACGGAGCGGGTAAATCCACTACTATGAAAATCATTACCGGTTACATGCCACCCGATTCAGGGGAAGTTTATGTAAACGGTCTTAATGCAATAGATAAATCCCTGGAGATCCGAAAAATCATTGGTTATCTCCCGGAGTCCAATCCGCTTTACCTGGAAATGTATGTCAGAGAGTACTTGCTCTACATTGCAGGAATACACGGACTTAAAAAGCAAGCAAAACAACTTGCAGAAGATATCATTGAGCGTACGGGACTGGCACCGGAGTCTCACAAACAAATTAAAGCTCTATCGAAAGGTTTCAGGCAGAGAGTGGGACTTGCACAGGCCCTGATCCACGATCCTGAGATCCTGATACTTGATGAACCTACCTCCGGCCTGGATCCCAACCAGATTATCGAGATCCGCAACCTCATCTCTGAACTTGGTAAGGAAAAAACAATAATACTCTCCACCCACATCCTACAGGAAGTCGAAGCTATCTGCGATCGTGTAATCATCATTCATAAAGGAAAAATTGTTGCCGACGAACCGATGGGAGATCAGTCAGGCAAACGGCTGGAGGGAAAATTCAGGGAACTGACGGGAGCCGCAGGGCCGAAAAATAAGTGACACGAACAAGCCTGAACCCTCAACTAATTTTTTACTATCTTTGAATGAATGGCTGATAAATCAATAATATTAAAGGACTTAAAATTCTGATTAGGAAGTAAATTAGGTAATGACCTGCATGATCTGATTCTATTTGGATCCTATGCCCATTCCACTGAGAAAGAACATTCTGATTTCGATATCCTGATAATTCTAAATACTCCTGTGCACTGGGAGTTAAAAAGCCTGATCAGGGATATTTGTTATGATGTATCATTGGACAAAGAAATTTTTATTGATTCCAAAATTCTGGGGTAAACATCCATTGTTTACTGATGCAATTAAATTTGGTGTGCATGCGTGATAATATTGATGAGTTAATCGATTCCAGAATTGAACAGGCTTATGAGACCAAACCGGACGTTGAGTTTCTGATCAAAAACATCCAAACATCAACAGCTTATCGGATGGTTAAATAAAGAATTCGTTAAAACAGGGTAAGTTGATGTTATTGTTGGTCGGATTATTCAAAAAGCCTTTGAAGACATGAAAGAGTTCATCAATGTGATCAGAAGGCTGATATAACTATAAATGTGGTGTAGCTATGGAAATGAGTGACCCGGAAACAATAAGATTCTTTAAAAGTTTGTACTGGGAGTATCAGATTTCGGACGAAAATATTAGTACAATAATTGAATTGGGAGAATGCAACGGTATCACACGAAAAAACCTGTTAGGCAGGGTTCTGAAATCCCGCAGGTGGTACGAAATTAAAAAAATCCTTTCACCCGAATTGTTGAAAGAAGCTTTGTCAGATGACGTTCTTAATACCCTCTTTCCGAAATCGTTATCTCAAAAATACTATTATGTCAGAGAAGTATTATATCATTGACGTCCTCCCTTCCGTAAACAGAAAGGGATTCCAATGGCTTCTAGGAAGCCCTGGACAGTACTCCCTCGCGGTTTCCTGCAGATTTCTGCTGCCGACCGCTCCTGCGGTTCGCTTGACAGACTAGCCCCGTCCGTCCGACGGTTAAAATATTTCTCGCTGCATTT
>DRHS01000299.1 GCA_011053095.1 Bacteroides sp. | reverse complement strand
GAAGGCTCATTTTTCGGGCACAGTAACCTGGATATCAATGAATTCAGGCTTAGGCATGCTTTTGAAAATACAACCGGAAATTTTTGAAATACTATGCAAAAACCAGCTCAAATTGTTAATAACCGCCTTGTTTTTAGACCTGAGTAGTTACGTGCCAGGTCTGTCCGATCAGAAGTTCTGTTCTTTCCCAGTTCAGTTTTACAAAAGCATGCCTAAGCCTGAATTCATTGATATCCAGGTTACTGTGCCCGAAAAATGAGCCTTCAATTACCCCGCTTGTTTTAGCTCCCAGCGCGTCCGGACCATTGATGGTACCTTGAAGCCGGGTACGTATGGCAAGCATATTAAAACTGGATTTTGCGTTGATATCCCCTCCATTGGGATCCAGTTTTACCGGTAAGGGCCAGAGAAGGAAATGTCCCTGGCGGGCGCAGAGGATCTGACGGCTGTCAAAAAAGTAGTCCATATTCACAAATCCGGAGAACTTAATTCCCCAGTCTTTTTTCTCATCTTCCTGTGCCATCACCATGCTGCATATCAACGCCATGGTAAAAATGAATGTGATCTTTTTCATTTCAGTATTCGTAATTAGTTATCTGTATTGGTTTAATTCTTTGGCTTCGGGAACATTTTCTGGATGAAATTTCTTTTCCTGATTGGTCTGCCAAGTAATATGTTCAGGTTATTTTCAGCACTCAGGTTATCTTCCCACAGTTCAAAGGCTTTCTGGTAACAGGCCGCAGCACTGTGGTAGTCTTCACGGTATCGGTATACTATTCCCAGGTTAGTGTAGCTAACCGAGAGCCTCCTGGGGGTTTCCTTTTTGGCCACCCTGATCTCCTCGACCCGGTTCTTGAGGTATGCGATTTCGTCAGCAGAGCTGCCGGGTAATCCCTCAATAAATGATTCCTTTATATAATCTGATATTTCCTTATCATTTTTATCCGAATAACCGGCCATCCATCTTTCATAGATGTAAATGCTGTTTCGAACGGCAGCTTCTCCGAGGCCCATGAGAGAGTCCGGACCCAGATGATGAAAAGGGGAGGAGATACTGTCATAACTGAGTGCAATGGTAAGGTATACCACGGCCCTGTTATTTTCCAGAACACCTGTTTCAAAAGAGTTGTAATAGTGTGGATACCGGTGATAAATGCCCTCAATGGAATCAAGCAGTCCGATCACTCTGGCAAAGTCGTTCTGAGCAGCCAGGTGGTTATACCCTTCGTAAAGTTTCCGGGCAACGGCTACCCTTGGGTCAACCGAACGGTTTTCCTTCCTGTAATGCAAGGAGGCATAAATAAGCGAAATAACAACAAGAGCCGTCATCGTGAGAATTAGGGCTCTTATTGGTTTAGCGATAGCCGGGATCATTGTGAATGAACTTTTTCTACAAGGAATTTTCTGATTTCAACAGGTGTTTCCGGTGTCATACGGGCTACAATAATATGTGTGATTATGGCGAGTGGTGCACCGATGATTCCAAAATACCAGGCGCCTAGCCAGTATGCAATAAAATCATGCGCCGGAAGGGTAGCTCCCACTTTTCCGGCAATAAAGTATGTAAGTGCAATCAGGGAGATCGCCCCACCTGCAATTAGTCCCGCTACAGCACCCTGTTTGTTTGATCCGCTCCACCAGATCCCAAGCAGGAAAAGGGGGAATATGGTGCATCCCGCAAGGGAGAAGGCCACTGCCACCAGTTGTCCGATCAGGGCCAGCTTAGCCAGGGCGATTGCTGTAACAATCGCGGCCATGAGTATTGTGCCCATACGTGCGAACATTAATTGTTTCTTAGGGGGAGCATCCGGGTTGATCACCTTTACATAAAGGTCATGTGCAAATGCAGAAGCCCCGGCAACAAGAAGGCCGGATACTGTAGAGAAGGCTGCACTGACTCCTCCGGCCGCCAGTAATCCCACAATAAGGGGATGCACATTGCCAAGCTGTGCAGTATATACCACGATTGCATCTTTAGCCAGACTGCCGACTTCCGGATTGGCAGAAAGCACCTTGCCGAACGCGGCATATGCAGGGGCACTCCAGTAGAGGATGCAGATGAAGAACAATCCCCATACTACAGACCAGCGTGCATCACTTGATTTGGGCACCACATAAAACCTCTGGATAACATGCGGGAGTCCCGCAGTACCAACCATAAGGGAGAAAGAGATCGCAATCCACTGATAAAATGTCTGTCCCGTGGCAGGATCAAAGGGCATTGCATATTCTGGTGCAGGCACCATAGCATATTCGTGGCCGAGGGAGTTGACCAGTTGTTTGGTTTCTGCCAGTGGGATCCCGGTGACTATATCAGAAACCACCGCCCCGTATCCAATCTGGGGGAGCAGCCAGAAATAATCGAATTTGAATGCCAGGATGAACAGGGGTATGATGAAGGATATTATTATGATTACATACTGGATCTGCATATTCTTGGTAACACCCAGCATACCGGAAATGAGTGTGTAGGCGAGCACTACCGTACCACCGATCACAACTGACCAGGCATAGGGGACACCCATGACCCATTTGAACATCAGTCCAATACCTCCGAATTGTCCCACGCAATATGAGATGGAGATCAGGATAGCAATAATTGCCGCGACGGCCCTGAGGGATTGGGAATAATATCTGTCACCGATAAAATCGGCTGCCGTATACTTCCCGTATTTCCTGATTTGTCCAGCCATCAGGATCAGCAGCAATACATATCCACCGGTCCATCCTACGACATAGCTGAGTCCATGATATCCTGAACCGTACATCAGTGCTGCCATTCCAAGGAATGATGCAGCGCTCATCCAGTTGGATGCAATCGCCATTCCTGATCCTACCCTTGAGATGCCCCGGCCGGCAGCATAGAAATCATTCGTATCCTTTGCCCGGAAGGCTATCCCGACAAGAACAAAAAGGCATAGGATGGTAATGAGTATAATCGAGGGTCCGAGTTTAAAGCTTCCTTCCAGTTCGGTTACACCTGAAGCAGCAGAAAGAACGGCGGGGATCATAATAAGCAGAATGGGGAGAAATATTTTTTTCATTGTTGGGATGGTTGCTGTGTGAATGGATGTTTCATACTTCTTTTATACCAAGTCTGGCATCTCTTCGATCAGTTCGGATGCAATACATCCAGCAGAGTCCTACGAAAAGCACCAGCAGGAATATGGAGGTATAGAAGTAATGAAAGGGAAATCCGAGGAAGCGCCCATCCGTCAGAAATGATTGAGGGTGGATCAGGTAGAGAGACATTGCTGCCGGAATTGCTTCCCTGCTATCCTGGGTGAGTTCATCCATCATTGAAGAGGAAAGTTCAATCGAGATCAGAGTAGACCTGACATCCTTGGGGGAAAGGCCTAAAATTGGCGCAGCTAAAGATTCGAGTTCTTTATCAGCCTTAATATATTCAGGATCCGTTATGTTCACGATCCTGGATTTCAGGTTTTCAAACTCAGCAACCTTTTCTTTGATCCTGGCGCCCTCCTCTGGTCCCGCCAGAAGAAAGAGAGACCGGCTGAGTCCATTGTCGAGAGCTTTCCGGGAATCCGTATCGATGAAGTTTTTTCCGAGTACTGAGAGGGTGGCCTGTGCGAAAACCTGCATTTGGACTTCTGTGGCATTTCCGTCAAGGAGCTGTTCCCACACCTGCTCAAATTCAAGATAAGCCGGCTCCGGTGTGGGTTTCCCCAGAACTTTAAGGGCAATCTGAAAACCAAAAATTGCTACTGTCCAGATGCAAACAAGGAAAACTATGATGTTGCGGTTTAAACGGGCAATCTCCGTGGTTGGTTTGAAAAAGCTGATGTGATAGCCATTCTCCTGGGATTCCATATAGATTTATTATTGAAATTGTTTGGTAAAAGCTACGAATATAAAGAATTTATTGTTACTCTGGGTAACATAAAGTGCATGTCATGAAATCTAAAATGATTCTAAAGAACTGTCTGATAATTAAGAAGGTATGATTACCTGTAGAAATTCATTTCATCCAGGTATTCCCGGGCACCGGGAGGTAGAAAGTGACGGACATCCTTTCCCTCGCTGATAGACTTTCGTATGAAACTTGAAGAGATCTCAATATACGGGGCGTCAACAATTTCCAGGTTGGATTGGGAGGAGGTATCATTCTGGTATCCCGGCCTGGGATAAACAAACCTTTTATAGTTTTTCTCTATCTCGGAAGCATTTTTCCATTTTGGAAAAAATGGCAGACCGTCGCTTCCCATAATAATTACAAATTCAGTTGCAGGGTGTTTTTCGGCAAGCCTGGCGAGTGTATCAATTGTGTAGGAAGGAACAGGCATCCTGAATTCAATGTCTGTCACCCTGAAACGCTCATCATCTCCAATTGCCCGCTCCACGAGTTCAAGCCGGTGATGATCTGCAAGCAGGGTCTTTCTTTCCTTAAAGGGGTTTTGGGGACTAACCACAAACCATAGCTGGTTCATTTCAGTGTTTTCGACTATATAGTTGGCAATGGCCATATGCCCGATATGAATAGGATTAAAACTGCCGAAGTAAAGTCCTGTTATCATGTGCCTGCTTTACCCAAAAATACCAATATTTATCAAAATCACACTGATAACCGGCCCGGAATGCCATTAACTATAAAACCCATGCATGTCCATTTCATTTATTATTGTATTTTAGTATCTACATTGTAGAAACAAAAATGAGATAAAATGAAGGCGCAAATTCAAAAGTGGGGTAATAGCCTGGCCCTGCGCATCCCGAAGTCTTTTGCTGAAGAAACCAATATTAAAAATGGCTCTTATGTTAATTTAAGCCTTGTCAGGGGTAATCTCGTAGCGAGGCCGCTTCCCGGAGAGGAATATTCTCTTAAGGAACTTTTAAGCAATATCAATGAGGATAATATTCACAAGGAGTTTGATACTGGTGATGCAGCCGGAAATGAAGTATGGTAAAAAAGAAATCATATGTACCTGACAGGGGTGATCTTGTATGGATACATCTTAATCCATGGATCGGACATGAACAATCAGGGCGCCGGCCGGCTTTGGTTCTTTCTCCTTCAGCATACAACAGCAAGGCAGGTCTTTCAATCCTGTGTCCGATAACAAATAAGATAAAGGGATATCCATTTGAAGTTTTACTGCCGGAGGGATTGGATGTCAGTGGTGCAGTACTCTCTGATCAAATTAAGAGTTTAGACTGGCGGGCAAGGAAAACTGAATTTATCTGTACTCTTCCCTCAAAGTTCACATCAGAAGTACTAAAAAAGTTAAAAACTTTACTTAAAATATAGCTTAATTGAAACTTTCGAAATAAACGGACATTCATTATTTCAATTTGAACACAACTATGTAAAATACCTATATTTGATTAAATATATGTATCTTGAAGTATGATTGACATGAATAAAATAAGGGAGGTTGCCACCCGGATCGGAGTTGAAACGAATGCTGAAAAAGTTATTCTGTTTGGATCATACGCCCGGGGTGAAGCAACTGCTGATAGTGATGTGGATTTCATGATTATTGCTAATAGTGATCTTCCCAGATTCAAGCGCACTCGTAAAATATATAATTTATTCAACCCATATCCGTTCGGAATGGACTTGCTGATCTATACCCCGGAAGAGGTTGAAGAAGAGAAAAAATCACCCCTTTCTTTTCTTTCCACAGTATTAAAAGAAGGCAGAACCCTGTATGTCGGATAATCTGGGAATAGCGAAACAGTGGCTTGCCAAGGCCAGGAATGATATTCTCAATGCGGATAATAATCTGAAATCTGTTGATATTCCATTTGATACAGTCTGTTTTCATTGCCAGCAAGCGGCTGAGAAATTGCTTAAGGCATTTCTGGTTGTAAAAGGTCAAGAATATCCATATACTCATGACTTGTTTTTGCTCCTTGAGAAGATACTCCCTCTGAATTCTGAAGCTGGATCATTACGAGATCCCCTTTCGATTCTAATGCCTTACGCAGTTGAAATCCGGTACCCGGATTATGGATTTAGCCCGACCGCAGCAGATGCAAAAGAAGCACGGGAAGCAACAGGAAAAGTATTGGAGTGGATGCTGAAGGTCATTCCGGAGTTATTCTAAACAGTTAAAAAATTCAATACCACCTGTTTGGCCTCTGTCAGGGTATCCTCAAGCCTGTCATTTACAATGATCCTATCGAAATTTTTGGAGTACTCCATTTCCCGGGATGCTTTCGCAAGGCGGTCGAGAATCTTTTCTTCAGAATCTGTGGAGCGGTCCCGCAATCTCTGCCCTAAAATCTCTATCGAAGGGGGTTGGACAAAAACAGCAAGTGCCTTTTCTTTAAAAATGGTTTTAAGATTTTTGCCTCCTACAACATCTACATCAAAGATGACATGCTTCCCCTTATTCCATATCCTTTCGAGTTCCGATTTCAGGGTCCCGTAATAATGGTCCTGGTAAACTTCTTCCCATTCGATAAATTCATCCTCCTCAATACCTCTTCTGAATTCTTCCACACTAAAGAAGTAATAATCTTTGCCGTGGACTTCATTACCTCTGGGTTTTCTGCTGCAGGCTGAGACCGAGAACTCCAGGTTTAGTCCCTTACTCAGCAGATGCCTGACTATGGTGGTTTTACCTGATCCTGAGGGTGCTGAGAATATGATTGCTTTGCCTTTCACGAGTTAACATCAATTAGAGGCGGGGTTTTCACAAAACATTTAGAACCTGTTCTTTGATTTTTTCAAGATCATCCTTCATTTCAACAACAAGGCGCTGTATATCAGAATCCGAAGCTTTTGATCCGATGGTATTAATTTCACGCCCCATTTCCTGGGAGATGAATCCGAGTTTCTTTCCGGCAGAGGGTCCATCCTTAATTGTTTCAATGAAAAATCTGCAATGATTCTGAAGCCGGACTTTCTCTTCCGTTATATCCATCTTTTCGAGGTAGATGATCATCTCCTGTTCAAGACGGTTCTGATCGGCCTGTACATCTTTTTGAAGGTCCCTGAGCGCTGATTGTATGCGATGGCGAACCTTTTTTATCCTTTCTTCTTCAAATGGTTCAATCTGATTCAGCCTTGCCTGAATGGAGTGGACCCTCAGAGTAATATCATCCTCAAGAGCCCTTCCTTCCTGCTGACGGAATGAGACCAGTTCTTCAACAGCCTCTCCTATAGCTTTCTTAATAAGATCCCATTCTTCCTCTTCAAGTGCTTCTTTTTCAGACCGTATGGCATCCGGCAGCCTCATTGCTACCTGCAGAATCCTGTCATTTGAATCAAATTCTTCATCTTCGGCTAATTGACGAAGTTGTTTGATATATTCTTTTACAACTGCCTGGTTAACAGAATACCCTGAAGAACTTTCCTTAACTTCATAGAAGATTCCTATTTCCACCTTACCCCTATGGAGGTTTTTATTCAGCATATTCCGAATTTCAAGTTCCTTTTCCCTTAAGGGGACAGGAACCTTTACGGAAATGTCGAGTTGTTTGCTGTTGAGTGATTTGATCTCGATGGAATAGACCATATTTTTGAGATCACATTCTGCCCGGCCGTAGCCTGTCATTGATACTAGCATGGTACAAATTTAATTAAATTGGTCCACGTTTTACAACTCCCATTTTTCTCCACCTCCCTGTCAGGAAATAGCCAAAAGAGAGAACTAGTCCCACGCCCCATCCAGCTGGTTGAGACCACCAGATACCGGCTTCTCCAATTAATCCTGAAAAGTACAAGGCGAAGGGAACTCTTATTATCCAGAGTGAAAACAGTGTGAAAAACATCGGTACGAGGGTATCTCCTGCTCCGCGAAGAACACCGGCTATAGTGAACATGGCTGTAAACAGCAGGTAAAATGAGCTTACGATGACAAGATATTCGGCTCCTATCCTGATCACCTCCAAATCCTTTGTAAACATGCCCATTAACTGCTGTTTAAAGAATATAACGATGGCCATTACGGTAATGGTCACGATGGAGGACATGAGGAGGGTTGATAACAACCCTCTTCGCACACGTTCAGGCTTCCCGGCTCCTATATTTTGTCCAACAAAAGTTGCAAGGGCTGCCGAGAAGTTCATGGCCGGCAGAACTGCAAGGCTGTCAATACGCAGGGCTGCTGAATACCCTGCAATTACATTTGTCCCAAATGTGTTTACAATGGTCATTATCGCCAGCATACCAAGAGAAACAAAGGTATGCTGCAAACCCGTTGGAAGTCCGATTCGGATGCTCTGCCAGAAGATTTTACGGTCAAATTTCCATGAAGGAAGGTTGAAGTCTATCAGTTTATGGTAACGGTTCAGGTAGATCACTGCAGTAAGGAATGCACCGGCCTGGGAAACTACGGTTGCAATAGCAGCCCCTGCAATTCCCCATTTGAAGACGACAATGAACAGAAGGTCAAGGCCAATATTAAAAAAGGTTGAGATCATCAGGAAATACAGCGGTGTTTTTGAATCTCCCAGTCCCCTGAGAATAGCCGACGTAGCATTAAACCCAAACATTGCCACGAGTCCCGAAAGATAGATGGAAAGGTAAAGGGTGGCATCGGGCATTAATTCTTCAGGCAGCTTGATCAGCCGGAATACTTCATCTGTAAAAGGAATACCAATAAGGGTGAGAGCAACGGATGCTATAAGAAGAAATATATACAGTGTATGGATGGCTTTTTTGACATTATCAAACTGTTTTGCTCCGAAATACTGGGCAATTACAATGGTACCACCGGAAGCTACTCCGATGATAAGAGAAATAAGCGTAAAAACTATAGGAAATGATGCTCCTACGGAGGCAAGTGCTTCCTTGCCAATAAAGTTACCGACGATGATGGTATCAATGATGTTGTACAGCTGCTGGAACATATTTCCCAGCAGCATGGGCATGGCAAAATTGAAAATCAGGCGGCCTTCCTTGCCGCTGGTAAGGTCTTTCATGGGTAGCTAAGGCACTTAATGGCCCAAAGATGTGGATAATTTGATGAACATAAAAAAAGGCTATGTGAAATAAAAGTTAAACTGGTGCCAGCTCGATTGTGAAGTGTCTCATGATGGGAGCCTCTTTAAGAATCCTATAACCGGAGGTGATCTTATTTCTTCTGTTATAGATGTTTCCGAGGGCTGTGGCTACAACATCCATATGGTTATTTGTATATACCCTTCTGGGTAATGCAAGCCTGACATATTCATTCTCCGGGAACCTGTTCTCTCTGGTTTGCGGATCGCGGTCAGCCATAAGGGTTCCAATTTCTGCACTCCGAATACCTCCTTCCAGGTAGAGTTCAATTACCAGGGTCTGGGCAATAAATTCTTCACGCGGCACCTTCTGAAGGAATTTTGTGGCGTCTACGTAGACTGCATGTCCCCCTGTAGGCTGCTGTACCGGTATCCTCTGGTCAAGGAGCCTGTTGGCAAGGTATTCAGTCTGGCGGACACGGGTATCAAGGTAATCAAAATCAGTGGCCTCCCTTAATCCGCTGGCCATGGCATTCATATCCCTCCCGGCCATCCCGCCGTAGGTCAGGTAACCTTCAAACATAATATTGAAGGTTGTGGCTTTTTCCCACAATTCCTTTTCACGGAAACCTATAAATCCACCCATATTAACGATTCCGTCCTTCTTGCCGCTCATAGTCATGGCATCTGCATAGGAGAACATTTCGGTAACAATCTCAGGTATGGCCTTGTCCTCGTATCCCTTTTCACGGAGTTTTATGAAATAAGCATTTTCTGCAAAACGTGCTGCATCGTAAATAAGTGGGATTGAATATTTATCTGCAAGGGCACGGACATCCTTTATATTCTGCATCGAAACCGGTTGACCCCCTGTACTATTACAGGTCAGTGTCAGGATTATGAATGGGATACTATCGGTGTACTTCTCAAGGACGCTTTTCAAAATTTCCGTATCTACATTTCCTTTGAACGGGTGGATCAGATTGGTGTCATATGCCTCCCGTATCGTACAATCAAGGGCCGTTGCCTGTCTGTATTCAACGTGTCCTTTGGTAGTGTCGAAATGAGCATTCCCCGGTACGATATCCCCCTTTTTTACCAATACTGAAAACAGGACATTCTCTGCTGCTCTTCCCTGGTGAACCGGGAGGAAGTGATCAAATCCAAAGATATCCTTTACACTCTTTTTTAATTTGTAAAATGAGCTTGCACCGGCGTAGCTTTCGTCTCCCAGCATCATTTCTGACCATTGCAGCTGGCTCATGGCACTCGTACCGGAGTCTGTAAGAAGGTCTATATAGACCTGCCTGCTCTGCAGGTTAAAAATATTGTAACGGGCTTTCTTGATCCACTTTTCACGTTCCTCACGGGTACTGCGATAAATGGGTTCAATCATCTTGATTTTAAAAGATTCTGCAAAAGGTAATTCCACAATAATCAGCTTTTTTGAGTTATATTCTGGCAGGGGTGTTAAAGTGAGCAAAAATAATAAGCCGGCATGGAGTCAGGTTATGAATTCAGGATGTTTGTCAACATGTGAAGGCATGCTTTTGAACAGGCTCAATTGTTAAGTCCCCCAAGATGCATCCTGTAATACTTCTCGTGCAGCTCCTTCCTGAACTTTGAGGCTTTTTCCTGCCTTTGTTTGTATTCATCCTTTTTCTCACCTTTTCTTCTTTCCTCAAACAGGCCGGATTCCTGCATATCATTCTGTAGATCAGTGAAATAGTAGTATTCAGCAAAGAATCTCTGGGAGATTTTATAGATTTTTACTGTTTCGTCATTGGAGCAGGTCGCAAGCTTCTTGCTGTCAGGAAAGAAATCCGCCGCATACAGTCCATCGGTATGATCTACAAAAGTATAAACACAATTTCCGGTGGAAAGTTCCCATAGCTTGGCGGTTTTATCGTAGGATGCACTCAGGAGATAGCGGCCGTCGGGACTGAATCGTACGTAAACCACAGCGTGAGCGTGTCCGCCGAGAAGTTTATGGATCTTTCCGGTTTCAACATTCCATAATTTAATGTTTTTGTCCATCGATGCCGAGGCCAGCAGTGTTCCGTTTGGACTAAAATCGAGAGACAGAATATTCTCCCCATGGGCAGAGATACTGTGAATGATCTCACCGGTTTCCGCATCTGTAATTTTAATGGTCCGGTCAAGCGATCCGCTGGCGATCTTAGTGTTATCGGGACTGTAATCGGCAACCAGGCAGGAGCGGTCATGTAATTCATATTCATTAATGACCTGTCTCTCTTTGCGGTCCCACTCAATGAATTTTGGCTTCAGGCTGGTACTGAGAAAACGTGATGCATCGCTGTTAAAGTTAACATTGTATACATGGGTAACATGTTTTACATATTTCTTATAGCCTCCTTCTTCCAGGTCCCATATCCGTATATCCGTACTGCCTGCGCTAAGGAGGTATCTTCCATCATTTGAGAAACAGAGATATTTCACAGGTTTTGCATGCCCTTCAAGGGTTTTAAGGATCTCACCGCTGACCGGATCCCAGAGGTGTATCAGCAGGTCTTCCGCTCCGGTGGCGATGGTGCTGCCATCCGGGTGCACAGCCAGGCTGTATACGGGGCCCTTATGTCCCTTAAAGGTCAGCAAAAGGTCTTCATCTGCCTGGGCCTCAAGTTTAGACGGTGATACCATGCAGGCAAGGATGCTGCTGAGAATCAGAAATCTTTTAGGGTGGATCATAATTCTGGGTTTTGATCTGACTTATTAGTCTTGAATAATTCATTTCCCGTTCCGCGGCAGCCGGATTGTGAAACTTGAACCTTTGCCAGGTTTACTGCTTACCCTGATTGTACCATTATTTTTTTCGACAAATTCCTTACTGAGTATAAGTCCCAGTCCCGTACCCTCCTCATTTGCCGTCCCGCTCCGGGTAACATTTTCCTCGATGCGAAACAGTTTATCGATTAAATCTGCCGGTATACCAATCCCGTTATCAATTACCGCGATTTCGGTGTAATTTTTGAAATTTTTGGCATTTACAGTAACCGTTCCTCGTGGCCTGGTAAATTTAATGGCATTGGATACAAGGTTCCTTAAAACGGCAGGAATCATGTTGGCATCTCCATATGCAAGTGTTCCGGGCTTTACTTTATTTGTCATGACCAGGTTTTTTTCCCTGGCGCTTCCCTCATATAGCTGAAAAATTGAAACCACTGCCTCATGGATATCTATGCCCGTGGGTTCAATATTTATTCTTCCTGTCTGGGCCCTTGACCAGTTCAGCAGGTTTTCAAGGAGATTGTGAGCCTGCCTGGAGGCTTCGTTAATCATCCGGATAAATGTTAATACCTCATCCTTGTCATAGCCAGAATAGTCCTTTATTAGCAGGTCTGAAAATCCCAGGATGGAATTAAAGGGATTTCGAAGGTCATGGGCAATGATTGAGAAGAATTTATCTTTAGCCGCATTTGCTTCACGAAGCTCGCGCTCAGATTTCCGGAGGCTCTCTTCTGTTGTTCTCCAGTCTGTTATATCCCTGAAAACTGCAAAGGTACCTTTGAACTGATCTTCCTGGTACTGGGGTGTGGTGGTAACAAGGATAAGTCTTTTCTTACCCCCTCCCTGCTTTATCTCCAGTTCGTAGTTGCCTTTCTCTCCGGCCCTTCTCTTCTCGGTTTCTTCCTCAATAAAAGCCCTGTTATTCTTATCAACGAAATCAAAAAGTGACCTGCCTACAAGTTTGCCGGCAGGAACATCAAATATCTCTTCTGCCTTTGGATTGGCAAAGAGAAATGTGTCATCGGGGTCAACCATGCCTATGCCTTCTCCCTGGTTATTGATCAGAAGGCGGTACTTTTCCTCGCTTTCATACAAATCCTTGAGGGTGTTCTTGTAATCCGTAACATCACGTGACAGGGATGCAACAGCAATCAGGTTGTTCTTCTCATCGTAGACTGGAAATTTTTTTACAAGAGAATGTATCTTCTTTCCGTCTGGGTAAACAAATACCTGGTCCTTTTCCAGGGTTTCGCCTTTTTTCAGCTTCAGAGCCTTTTGGTCATCATCGAGATATTGGCGTACATGTTCAAAATCTCCATAGATCTCGAGGTCTGTTTTCCCGATAAGCTGATCGGCTGATTTCAATCCAGCTGCCTTATAATTAGCCGGATTACTGGCAATAATCCTAAGGGTTGTGTCCTTTATAACTGCATGGTCCTCAAGATTTTCAACAATGGCAGCAAGAAAATTCTTCTCCCTCTGGACTTTTGTCCGGTCTGTAATATCGAGGGCTGTACCAATCGAGAGTGAAGCCCTGTTGCGTTCATCAAGCAGTACAAATGACCTTGACCATATTAGTCTTTCAATATCTCCTGGTAATACAACGCGGTACTCCAGGTCAAGTCCCTTTCCTTTTGATATTTTCTTGTATTCCTTTATTACGAATTCTACATCATCGGGGTGCACAGCTTTGAGAAAGGATCCGGGATTGTGGTACAGGCTATTTGTACTTCTGCCAAAGATTTCACTATACTTGGGACTTATGTACATTAATTTATCGGTCTTCAGGTCGTGTACCCAGAAAACTTCTTCAATGGTTTTCTCAAGCAGTATAAAAATTTCCTGCTGGTTTCTCAGCTCTTTTTCTGCCTCGACCCTTTCTGTAATATTCTGTGCGATCCCTTCTACTCCGATAATCTCACCTTCCACATTATAAATTGGAAGTTCGGTATTATTAAAAACCCTTACAGTTCCGTCACGATGATACAGTTCATTAGTAAATGGGGACTGGATATTTCCCCTGAGGCTCTCCTCCTGACATTTTATTGCCTCCTCATTCATAACATGATCTGTATAGAACTCCTTGTAGTTGCGCATTGCCTCATCGGAAGAATAACCCAGAACCCTTGTGATCGAGGGACTCAAATAGGTGATCATCCCATCGGAATCATGTGCGTAGAAAATATATTCATCACTAAGGCTTTCAACCAGACGTTTGTATTTTTCCTCGCTGAGCCGCAAGGATTCTTCCATTTCCCTGCGTTTACTGATATCACGTACGATTGCAAAGGCAAATCTTTCCTTTCCATGCATAAATACATGGGAGTATATATCGGCATGAATTTTCCTGCCTCTCTTTGTATGGAAAGTCTTCTCGTATTTAAGAGTATCGGGATAAAGGG
>DRHS01000298.1 GCA_011053095.1 Bacteroides sp. | reverse complement strand
TCCCTACCCTTGCTGTTATGGCCTTGCGACGATACTTCAAAGGAAGAACAAGATGGTACATCAGCAGAGTTTTATTATGTCTCTTTAGTATATGCTCGCTCATGAACCAAAAATATGCATTTTCATGCATACGAAAACCTTTAGGGTTTCTTAACTTTCCTCTTTACCCCGAGGCAGAGCCTCGAGGAATTCTTTTGAGTAAATGCAATAGCTCCGGGATTTTTTATCGGCGATCAGAACAGGGCTCTCCTGACCAATCCTGATGGAACTTACACGGCTCGCGGTGAAAAAGTTATCATAAATACCCCCATGGGACGGTTTGGCGAAGCTGATGAACTGATCAGTGCAGTTCTTTTTCTTGCCAGCGATGCCGCGTCCTTCGTAACAGGGGTTATCTTACCAGTGGATGGGGGATTTAGTTTTTACAGTGGAGTATAAAGATTATGCTTATTCATAGTTGGAGATGGTTTGGACCTCCGGACCGTATCAGCCTTAAACAGATCGTTCAGACCGGCGCAGAAAATATTGTAAGCGCTTTACATGATATTCCAACAGGTGAGGTATGGGAATCTGCAGATATACGTGAACGAAAGAGAATAATTACAGATGCGGGTCTTCAGTGGACTGTTGTGGAAAGTGTTCCTGTTCATGAGGATATAAAAACGAGATCAGGAAGGTACATAGACCTGATAGAAAATTTCAAGCAAACCCTGATCAATCTGGGTCAGGAGGAAATCAATACAGTCTGCTATAATTTCATGCCGGCGCTGGACTGGTCAAGGACCGATCTTAAATTTAAATTCGAGGATGGCGCTGAGAGTTTGTATTTTAACTACGTACACTTTGCAGCCATCGATATTTATATCCTGCAACGTGCCGGAGCTGAGTTATCCTATCCTCCTGATGTTCAAACCAGGGCCCGGGAATTCTACAATGATCTTGATGTAAAAACCAGAGAGAATCTTAAGAATACATTCCTGCTTGGTTTCCCGGGATCAGGAGAGTCTTTCACTCTGAAGCAGGTCCGGGAAAGGATCAAAGTATATGAAGGAATTGATAAGAATGAATTTCGTTCCAACCTGGAACATTTCCTGAAAGAGGTAGTACCCGTTGCCGAAAATGCAGGGATCAGGCTGGCTATTCATCCCGATGACCCGCCCTGGCCACTTCTGGGGATGCCCCGGCTAATGAGCACGCTTGAGGACGCCGAATACGTTATTAAAATTATTGATTCCCCTTCGAACGGTATTACTTTTTGTACGGGCTCATTCGGCGCTGCAATTTCCAATGACCTGTACAATATGATTGATAAGCTGGCTCCAAAAATAAATTTTGCCCATCTCAGGAACGTTGTAAGGGATGAGGGACTGAATTTCCATGAGGATTACTTTTTTGATGGAGATGTGGATATGTACCGGATAATGAAAACCCTTGTTAAGGAAGATAAAAGAAGGGATAGAGAAGAGGGAAACCGTATTGGTATCCCCCTGAGACCTGACCATGGCGCGCAGATTCTAGGAGACGTGGGGGAATCAAATTATCCCGGATATTCCCTCTATGGCAGAATGAAGAATCTGGCTGAGATAAGGGGACTTGAAATAGGGATTCGAAAGAACCTCGAAGAAAATCATGACAAATAGAA
The DNA here is from genome assembly GCA_011053095.1 of Bacteroides sp. Classification (GTDB taxonomy): domain Bacteria; phylum Bacteroidota; class Bacteroidia; order Bacteroidales; family SM23-62; genus SM23-62. Next base: position 11,510 of record DRHS01000298.1, on the reverse strand, counting down.
ATTCAGAATCCAATACGCTTCAATATTTTCATGAAATACTACGATCGTAGAAAATTGCAATCTCCTGTTTTCGTCATTGGGACACCCTGTATTACCTTGATATCAATTATCATTAATACCATTTAGCATTGTACAGCATTTGGGCAGGCCAACCGGCCAGGAAGAACTGCAGAGAAGCGGAGAGATAGTTATTTTCCGGATAGATTTTTCTCCTGCTCGATCTGTTCCCTCTCCCGTTGTATCTCATGTTCTAACTGTTTTGTTGTAGGAAGATACAGCTGGTATTTGGAGGCAAAGATCTGCTTACTTTCATTTAGCAGGCTGTATTTCACGATTGTCTTGTTCTTTTCAGTGCACAAGATCAATCCTATGGTGGGATTATCGCCCGGTTGTTTTAACTGATCCTCAAAAAACCGTATGTAAAAATCCATTTGACCGATGTCTTGGGGTGTAAGCTTTTCTGTTTTTAACTCGATAAGCAAAAAGCACTTGAGGATGTAGTTGTAGAATACCAAGTCGATATAGAAGTGATCGTTGTTCGTTGTGATCCGGTATTGACGATTGACGAAAGAGAACCCGTTCCCCAGCTCAAGTATGAACTGCTGCAACTTCCTAATTAATGCCGATTCTAACCTGGATTCTGACAAGTTTTCACTCTCTTTTACATCCAGGAACTCCAGTACGAAAGGATCCTTAATGATATTTCCAGACTGCATGACCTCGTTGCTATTGTCGACGTCCAGCATAAGCTTTTTCATATCCTTGCTCATTTGTAATCGGTCGAAATACAAAGAGTTAATTTGCCTTTCCAACTGCCTGGTGCTCCAGTTCCCGGTAATGGCTTCCTTCAAATAGAACTCTCTTGAATTTTCTTTTTCAACCTTCATCAGCATCCGGTAATGGGTCCATGATAATTCGGAACGCACTGCGTTCCATTTTGGGAACTCCCTGTAAAACTGGCGCATGTAACGAAGATTACGACTACTAAAGCTTTTGCCAAAAAGATCAGTTAGCCGAGTTGCCAATTCTTCCAGTAAGGCACTGCCATAATCTGCCCGGTCCTTACCCTTTTGCTCTTCTTCCACGATCTCCCTTCCAATATTCCAGTAGGCTCGCAGCATTTCAGTGTTAGCCGAACGATAGACCTTGTTTCGAGCTTTTTCAAGTATCTTTTGAATTTTTTTCAGAAGCCGGTGAGTGTTCTGGGTTAAGTCCTTGTTCATATCACAGGGCTTTAATTCTTACAATTAATCCAATTCTTACATGTATTAATTGCGTGCAGGTTGGTATATCAGCCCTTTATGTTGGAATATTAAGTCCACGGGACACCCTGAAACGCCAAGTTTGGAGTCCTATCTAACAGGTTAACAAGAACTTAAATAATCAGGCGGAAGAAAGTGACGAAAACAGGACAATCCATCCTCAGGGTAAAATTTCAGAATCCAATACGCTTCAATATTTTCATGAAATACTACGATCGCAGAAAATTGCAATCTATTTGGACGGAAAATTTATAAAGTCGGTACCATACGGTGATCGCTGGGGCCGGCTAAGCATAGAATTGGCTTTATCACTATTTGTAAAATTCTCTGAATCAGGATCCCATTTCAGAGTCCCTGGAATTTTCATTGCAATGTGGCTCAACAGGCAAACACTGCACGAACGGTGCCCGATTTCTATCGGAGAAATAGGTTCATTTCGGCTTTGTATACAATCCAGCCAGTTCCCGTGCTGGTCCTCACTTTTATACAGATGAATTTCGTTTTCCTTAATCTCGGAGGTAAGAATCCCAGGATCGCTGGCATTCAATGCCTTATTGCTGTTTTCCTGTGCTACTGGATCGCTGGCTGTTGCTACATAATTTCCTCTGGAAACAAATATCCATCCCTCTGATCCCTCGTACCTTATCCCATTTGGAAATCCCCCGCTGGTATACATGGTAATGCCATTTTCATATTCAGCTTTAACCATAAAATCTCCATGAACATCCCAGAGTCCTGATTTCGGAAACTCGGCTATGGCCTCCAGAGAAACCGGACCGGTATATTCGGTATCCATTCCCCAGGCAGCTGAATCGAAATGATGCTGTCCCCAGCCAGTAATCATGCCGGCACCGAATTGTTCTCGACGCAGCCATCCGGGGCGACTATATCCCTTCTGAGGATGAACTCCTATTTCCGTATAATACACAAAGGGAGATTCACCAAGCCACATATCATAATTAAGATTTTCAGGAACAGGCATTTCCTCCGCTTCAGGTCCTGAAGGATCACCCGGCAAGCCTACCTTAACGGTATGCAATTTCCCTATCCTGCCGTTTCTTACAAGTTCAGCCGCAATCCTGAATTGTGGTGAAGAGCGTTGCTGAGTACCAAGCTGAAGAATTGTTCCTTTCTTCCTGGCTATGTCGCTAAGCAATCTTCCTTCTGCTATAGTCAGAGATGTAGGTTTTTGAAGGTAAACGTCCTTCCCGGCCAGGGCAGCCTCAATTGCAGGTTGAGAATGCCAGTGGTCGGGCGTACTGATCATTACTGCATCAATCTCCGGATTAAGCAGCATCTCTTTATAATCACCATACATTTTTACATCCATTGCAGTATTGCTTCCCTCCTTCCTGGCATAGAAATCCTCAACCAGTTTTTTACCATCCTTCATCCTGTCAGAGTCCACATCACTTACTGCAATGACGCGTGCAATATCAAATCTCAGGGTATCACGAAGATCATGATCGCGTGCTATCCTCCCACAACCAATCTGTCCGATTTGAATCTTGTTACTGGGTGCATTTTTTCCGAAAACATAGGAAGGAATAATTGTGGGGACAGCTATTATACCAGCTGCTGCTGCAGTTGAATTTTTAATGAATTTTCTCCTTTTCATATTCGTTAGGTATTAAGATCAGGTTATCTTTTGAAATTCTGTTTATTCGGTTATTGCCAAAATCCATAGTATTCCTCCGCGCAGATGTTCAATAAATAACGGATCTTTATAAAATTCCGGATTATGTCCCAGTGCGGTATACCACTGGCGCCCACCTTCATAATGATGGCACCAGCAAAGCGGAAATTGCTGGCCGAAAGTTTCACCCGGATATTCACTCTTCTTCTCATCCTCAATTGTTGTCATATCAGCGGATAATAATACATGAATGTCAGGATTTAACTGGTTGGAATAGTAGCACTCATCCTCGATAGTCCATCTGGAAGGAAGCGGTGATGTCGAAGGATGGTTTGGATCCGTAACCAGAATATCGAATTCCTGGTAAGGAGCATGACGGATGAATTTCCCCCCCACCATGGCCCAGTACCATGGCCACTGACGTTCTGTAGCATTTGAAGAATGTATGGCAGCAAATCCCTTTCCGCTCCGTATGTAATCCTGGAAGGCTTTTTTCTGTTCTTCAGTGTCGAAACCCTCATTGTTTGTGTTCGAGAAAATAATTGCATCGTATTGTTCCAGATTTTCGGAGGTAAATACACCAGGTTCATCTGAAACATCTGTTGCAATATTATCTGTATTACATATTTTTTCCAGGGCAGCAACACTGGCAGCAATATTATCATGGACATAACCTTCACCGTTCTTTGTGTAAATCAATACTCGTTTTTCATCATTCGTGGGACTCGTACAAAAAGCTGTCAATAGCAGTAGAACCAATAATACAATCAGATTTCTTTTCATTTTTTTTATTGAATTTCATTCATTTAATAGCACACTTTCTTATTTTATATCCCGTATTACAACCTTTGGTGGATGAGCAAAACCCTGCCAGTACATCTCGGCAATTTCAGCCGAAATAGTACCGTCGAATACCAGCATACGATACTTTAAGGTATAATTCTTCCCACTGTTCAACATCCAGTTATTATGCCGGATGGGGCAGAATTCAAAAAACATATCTCCACGACCGCCATTGGCATCGACAGGCCATACGCGCATGGGTTCCGGAAACTCACGATTAGCGGTATGACCCATAAACAGGATCCCGCTCCTACCCTGTTCAGACCCGGATTCTCCTTCCACAATGCACCACCTGGCTTTTGTCCCATCAGCAGTTAACCGGTCCATAATTTCGGATGTAAGAATCGAACTATTATCCTTGTGCCATAACTCATTGGCTCGAAATCCAATTCCTCCTCCATACCTGTACGCATCCAGCATTATTCCTGAATCAATTGGAGTATTAAGCGTACTGGTATAATCAATCAGCCATACATTCCCGTCATCGATGTTCCATACACGAACATCTAATATTTCATTTATGGCAACCTGATCCTCACCTCTTGCACCAAAATCAATATGCTCTTGCAAAGCTTTATATCCACTATAAACTGGTCCTGCAACTTCTGATAACATTCCAGCGAATCTGACGGTCCCCTGCCCTTTCATCAGGTTCCAGAAATCTACCTCCCTGCCATTAATATGTGTCATGGTCCATGGTCCCCAAATACCATAATGATGATAATGATCCGGTGCCTGAATGCGGGTAAGAACATGACCTCCGGGGGACCATAAAGGATGAATAAAGCCGGATCTTCTGAACAGGGGATCAACTCCTTCAGGTGGGTAAACAGTTCCAAACTGATAATTGAGAACTGGCCGGCCCATCTGGCTTAATTCTAGTTTTCCCCCATTATGGATAAGTTCAAAGGGAGAGTCGGCCTGTTCTCCTTTATTCTGTCGGATTACAAAATTTCGGCTTTCACCTTTCTTTGTTTCTCCTGACAAAATAAACCAGAGCGTATATAAATGACCGGTTTCCACCTGGCAGGAAACCGGGATTTCCTTCCTGTTTAATTCCTCAACAAGAATAAGCGCACCGTTATCTTCATTATAGGATATCTGTCCGAGATCAACTGAGATGGGACAGTTTAACCGATCTACATCACCTGAGAATACAGTGATATGTGCAAGATCCTGAGTGTATGATTGAAGGGATAAAAAAGCAAACACTAGGACAGGGGCAATCTTCATTATAAATAGTTTCTAGTGCAACATCAATTAAAATACATTAGCGTTGACTAACTAAATTTGCGAACCGCCTCGGTAAAAGAATTTATGTTTTCTGTGGAAACATCCGGCGGCATTCCTCCACCGCAGGATACTAATACTCTATTCCTGTCTTTAAGATTATTTATCATTTCTTTTACGGCGGTTCCTACATCCTGCTGAGTTCCATTGGCAAGTACATCCCTGGGAGGAATATTTCCCATCATTGTAATCTGATTTCCGGTTTGTTCTTTGAGTTCATTCAGATCTGTATCAAACCCCATATTGAAAAGATTTACTCCCATTTCGGGTAAATAACTTATAGAGGACTTGATTGAAGCATCATTATGTAAAAACCTGACAGATACATCTCTGTCAAACAAGGCTTTAAAATAGGGTAATCCAAATACCTTAAACTCTTCTTCCCCGATAAATCCGATGATGTCATCAAGAATAAAAATCCCGTCAATTGTTGGAAAGACCTGTTTATGCAAATCATGGAGGTCTATCAAATACTCGTTAATAACCGTAAGGAGTTGATGGATTTCATCCGGATTGGTAATCATTGCTGTCAAAAACTCAGTAGTACCCATTAAAAATGAAGCAATGTTCAGCGGTCCCCTGGATACTGAAAAATATATCCGGTGACCACTGTCTTCAATTCTTTTCTGGTTAATTAAAAGCCGGTTGAGCATAAAGGAGGCAAAACCATCAGTTTCCGGATTTGGTTTTACCAGTCCCGCTATATCACTAACAGAGCTAATGGATTTATGTGCATGCGGAAACTCATTTGATGGAAATGAACAACGGGCCCCGAAAGCTGAGGGTTCAGTACACATTCCGAATTCTGACCAGAATCCAGGCAGGAACATTACATCCGGAAAAGAATTTATTGCATGTAAATTGGCCTTAAACCAAAGTTCATCACTCGTGAAATAATCCAGAAGCTTTATACCATACCAGTTAGGCAGCCAGGGACTATCTATAACAAATCCTGTTTGTAAAGGATTGGTTTCTTTTCCTTCTATAACATCCAGAAGTTGTTTCCATTGTAATTCTGTCATAAGTTAAAAATAGATAAAATACAAGCTCTTGCAAATTATTTCAGGATTGCGAGGCAAGTGCGGTGAGTTCCTTCCCTGAGAGGCGGTTAATCAGCCACTCCTTCATGATCCTGGCACCGATGGACTCATAAAATTTAATAGCTGGTTCGTTCCAGTCCAGTACTGCCCATTCCAGACTGCCGCAATCGCGCTCCACCGTTAGCCGGGCCAGGAACTGAAGCAATGCCTTGCCAAATCCACGGCCACGCATTTCGGGAACCACGAAAAGGTCCTCGAGGTAGATCCCCGGCTTTCCCACGAAAGTGGAAAAACTATGAAAGAAAAGGGCAAATCCGACCGGCTTCGAATTGTACTCCCCTATCACTACTTCGGCTGTGGGTTTCTCGCCAAATAGATTCTTTTGCAGAAGATCCTCAGTTGCCACGACCTCGTATGAGAGTTTCTCATAATCCGCGAGGCCTTTAATGAACCATAAAATGAGGGGGACATCATTTTCTTCAGCACTCCGGATGCTGAATCCTTCTATGTTGGTATTAAAAGTCATGAGACAAATATTATCAGATAAACCTTATAATATAAGATTTTTTTGTACATTTTGAGGAAGGTTTGGAACTATTATTCCCAACCTAATAGTTCCAAACTTTAAACTATGACAACAGATCTTTTCCACCAGAATCAAAAGAAAAAATACAAAAAAGCAATAATTGTAGGAGCTTCATCCGGAATGGGCAAGGAACTCTGCAGGATACTTGTGGGGCGCGATTGGGCTGTCGGAATTACAGGCCGGCGTGAGAATCTGCTGAAAGAACTCCAGGAAGAGAATCCGGAGCAGATTGTTTACCGGGCATTTGACATCAGGGATATGTCGAAGACTACCAAGGGTTTGCGAGAGCTGATCAGTGAGCTTGGGGGACTCGATCTGCTTGTGCTTAGTTCAGGGGCGGGATTCCTTAATGAGGAACTGGATTCTGAACCTGAATTCAGAACCATTGACACAAATGTCACCGGATTTACTGACATCATGACCTTTGCATACCTGTACTTTGAGAAACACCCGCCGGGGCACCTGGTGGGCATAACATCCATTGCTGCTCTCAGGGGCAATGCTGTTGCTCCTGCTTACAATGCCTCCAAAGCCTACCAGTCTAATTACCTTGAAGGCCTTCGCCAGAAATCACGAAAGGCGGGTCACCGGATAAGTGTAACGGACATCCGCCCGGGATTTGTGGATACGGATATGGCAAAGGGTGATAAAATGTTCTGGGTGGCAAGTCCCCAGAAAGCAGCATCTCTTATCTACAAAGCCATCCGCAGAAAAAAAAGAGTTGCTTATGTATCCCGCCGGTGGAGGATATTTGCCTTCATCCTGAAGCTGCTACCACGGTGGATCTATGAAAAAATCTGAGTTTAAATAAGGCATTTCAAAAATCCCTATAAATCCGTATTATTGCAATTCCATAATTAATAAGTCTCTCATGAAAAAGTTTTGCATTGCCCTGTTTATGTTTGCGCTTTTTATCGGTATGATTAATGCTCAGATCCTGAAGCCGTATACACTGGGCGCAGTTTCTGATTTGAGTATATCCGAGGCCTCTGAACTTATCAGGAAAAACCTGGATACCAATGGCTTTAAAATCCTTGGTGAGTATATGCCTGCAGAAGATCAGGATCGCTGGTTAATTGTAATAAGCTCAGATGAGTTAATCACCGCCACCAAAAAGATTGGGGGATTAACGGGATTTGCTGCGGCGCTGAGAGTAGGACTCACCCTTGATTCAGGAAAGGTGAATATTAGCTATACCACACCGGAATACTGGATGAATGCCTATTACCGTGATGATTATGAGAAAGTCGATTTCCTGATTGCCCCAGTTTCAGAAAGGCTGGTAACAGTAATGAAGGCATCCGGTTCTTATTCGGGTACCGGTTTCGGCTCTGAAAAGGGACTTGAGGTGAATAAGCTGAGATCCTACAAATACATGGTAGCCATGCAGAAATTTCACAATACTGCTGAACTTGGAAAATTTTCAAGTTACCAGGAAGCCATTGATAAAGTTGAATCTTCCATAATTAAAGGTGTTCCCGATGTTCAAAAAGTCTATTCAGTTGAAATTCCCGGTAGTGAATTAAAACTATATGGATTTGCCCTCGGGGGGGAAAACGGGGAATCGCACTTTTTACCGATTATTGATACTGGAGATCCAAAACATACAGCCTTCCTTCCCTATGAATTCCTTGTGATGGGAAATGAAATCCATATGCTTCACGGCCGCTTTCGTATCGCCCTGTCCTTCCCGGATCTCAAAATGGGAACATTTACCAAGATCATGTCCTCGCCAGGTGACATAAAAGACCTGCTCGAAACTGTAGTCGAATAAGATGGAGAATTTCTGGGACCAGCGCTACAGCGAGCCGGGATTTGCATATGGGAATGAACCCAACGATTTTTTCAAAGAGATAACAGATTCAATGACTCCCGGCAAGCTTCTTTTACCGGGTGAAGGTGAGGGCCGGAATGCAATATACGCTGCTAATGCCGGGTGGAATGTTACGGCGATTGACCAGAGCCATGTGGCACGGAACAAAGCTCTGGAATGGGCCACTTCGCTTGAATTAAAAATCGATTACCAGCTGGCCGACCTGACAGAATTCGAATGCAGGAAACCGGAATTTGACCTTATTGCACTGGTATATATCCATATGCCGGAAATGATCCGGTCTGCTGTGCACAAACAGCTATCGGCCTGTGTGAAGCCCGGAGGACTCCTGATTATGGAATGTTTTCACAAAACCCAGTTGCAATATCGTACCGGCGGTCCACCAGTCGAGGAATTATTATACAACGAACAAGACCTGCAGAAAGATTTTGCAGGAATGGAAATTCAACAGTGCGAAAACCTCGTCCTATACAAGGAGGAAGGAAAATACCACGAAGGAGAATCAAGTGTAATTCGTTTTATAGCCAAAAAACAAACCCAATGAAATCACTGAAAACAACCTGTGTCCATGCAGGAACCATTAAGGATGAAAAAAATGGTGGGGTAAATTCACCCATCTATACGTCCACCTCATATGCCTATCTCGATGCCGAAGAGGCCGTTTATCCACGCTATTATAACATACCCAATTCCGAGGCACTGGGTGAAAAAATTGCTGCCCTTGAAATGGCTGAAAAAGGAATGGTTTTCAGTTCAGGGATGGCAGCCATAACCTCCGCACTTCTCGCATTCCTGGAAAAGGGGGATCATGCCATATTCCAGACCGGATTGTACGGGGGAACTTTTCATTTTGTAAGCGCTGAACTGGAACGTTTTGGAATAGCATACGATATTGCAGCAGACAACAATGTTGAAACCTTCGAGAAACTGATCAGGGATAATACCAAGCTTGTATATATCGAAACTCCCTCCAATCCGCTGCTAAAAATCACAGACATTGCAGCCACGGCAAAGCTGGCCAGGAAGCATGGGATCATCAGCATGATAGACAATACTTTTGCAAGTCCCGTGAACCAGACCCCCCTCCGGCAGGGGATCGACGTAACAATCCACAGTGCGACAAAGTACCTGGGCGGGCACAGCGATATCTGCGCAGGTGCTCTTGCATGCAATGAAGAGAATTTTATCAGGATCCGGTCCATGGCCCGCAGCCTTGGCGGCAGCCTGAATGCCCAGGACGTTTACCTTCTTGAAAGAAGCATCAAGACTCTTGTCCTCAGGGTGGAACAGCAGAGTGCAAATGCAGGCATCCTGGCAGAAAGGCTGAGTGGACTGGAGGAGATATTGAAGGTCCATTATCCGGGACTGCCTGATCATCCGGAACATGAAACGGCCAGGGCCCAGATGAACGGATTCGGCGGGATGCTCTCGTTTGAGTTGAAGAATACCGATCCGGTAAAATTTCAGCGCAACCTTCAGTTGATCAGGCCAACTGTAAGTCTTGGGGGACTTGACACCATAATCTGTTCCCCCACCATGACATCCCACAGGCATCTGAGTACGGAAGATAGAATCCGCGAAGGAATCAGCGATAATCTCCTCAGGTTATCCGTGGGGATTGAGGATGTTGATGATTTATGGGCCGATCTTAAGCAGGCTATCTAAATTATTCTCCATTTATTTTCGGAAAACGGCTGCTATATCTGATAACCCAGCAGTAAGTAATTCTATGCAAATAAACGGACGTTTTATTAGGATATTCATTTCATATCGAGTGTGAAATGGAGGGGAAATTTCAATTATAAATAGTGTATTAGGAAAGGCTACAATAGCAATTACAAATGACCCCCGAGTGGTAAAACCGGCTCGGGGGTGATGATCATCATTTGGCCATTTTGATTAGGCCCAGTGAGGTTGCCGAAGCACTTAGTTTCTCAAGGTTGGTTGAACCTACCAAATTCTCTTTGGCATCCTTAAAACCCTAAATTGTTATTTTGATTCCCAATCCTCCGTTAGGAACTATTTCAAAGATAGATATATTTTTCTTACTTTAATAAAATAATGCTTAATGAAAGATGGTTATTCCTAAGTATGCTACGAAAATTGATTTGAGTAATCAAAACTTAACTGAATTCCCACGAGAGCTTTTTAATTGTAAGAATCTTAAGGGCACCTCTAAAAACCTAATGTTGATATAAACAGCTGATTGTTAATATATTAATCGATATAAATCCCATTAATTGCTTAGCTTTACAGTATAAAAATAAGCAATAATGAAAAACATAAACCCGCTTGGCCTCTTTGACGATCAATTTTTAATGGAAAAGCTTACCAAACTTGGTGATCCCCTTCAAAAACTCAATGAATATATTGATTGGGAAATATTTAAAAGCCCTCTAAATAAGGCATATAAAGATGAAGACAAGGATATGTCCAAGGGCGGTCGCCCACGCTTTGGTAGATTAATGATGTTCAAAGCCCTCTTGATCCAAAGCCTATACAATCTTTCCGATGACCAATTGGAATACCAGATAGTGGACAGGGCAAGCTTTAAACGTTTCCTGGGACTAAAGAAAAGTGATAAAGTACCAGACAGCAAAACATTTTGGATGTTTCGAGAGCAACTTATTGAAAAAGAAGTAATTGAGGGGTTATTTAAAATATTCAATGAAACACTTGATGCAGCAGGCGTATTTGCTAACGAAGGTAAAATGGTGGATGCCAGCTTTGTGGAAGCACCACGCCAACGCAATACCCGTGAAGAGAATAAGCATATCAAAGAAACCGGAACAGCACCGGAGAAATGGAAGGAAAAGCCACACAAGCTTTGCCAAAAAGATATTGATGCCCGGTGGACAAAGAAAAACTATGCAACTTATTACGGGTATAAAAATCATGTGAAAGCTGATGTAAAAACCAAACTAATTGAAACATACAAAGTTACCGATGCTTCCGTGCACGATTCACAAGCAATAGAAGAGTTGCTTACCGAAAAAGACGAGGGGCAACCATTTTATGC
>DRHS01000297.1 GCA_011053095.1 Bacteroides sp. | reverse complement strand
GAACTGTTTGGCACTAAGGAACAATACGATAAAAGGCTGGAACAGATGAAAATAAGGCATTATAATAGACAAAAAGATATTGATAGATATTACAGGTATGAAGATTTGAGGGAAACAAAAACTAAAGTCGTAAAGTAGAATTAACTTAAGTATTTTGAAAATTTATCAACCATTCAAGTCATAAGTAGAACAGTTTATTTATTGGCAAAATTATAATTCGGTTATTATGTCAGAATTGGAATATAAAAAAACAGTTGTTGTTACAGGAATAGGAATATTTACTTCCATTGGTTGCAATCGGTCTGATTTCTGGGATTCACTCATGTCTGGAAAGTCAGGTGTAAACAGAATTCAGGCCTTCGATCCCACAGGTCACAAGAGTCAGATTGCATCAGAAGTTTTAACGTATGACCCCGGAGATTATTTTGATCGAAAAGAATCACGCAAAATGGCTCGCGTTTCGCAGCTTGCATCAAGTGCAGCCATTGAGGCTGTTAAAGATGCCGGATTGGATTTGAATAATGAAGACAGAAGCCGAATAGGCTGTGTAATTGGATCTGCTGCAGGAGACAACACTTATTTGGAGGAGGCACATGAGCGTTTTTTAAAAAAGGGCCCGGGATCAGTAAATCCTCTTACGGTACCCAGAGTAATCCCCAATATGCCAGTATGCAACGCTGCCAATGTGTTGGGAATTTATGGACCCAATTTGGGTATTTCTGCAGCATGTACAACAGGTACTCATTCCATAGGCATAGCCCTGGGCTTACTTCGCGGTGGAGCTGCCGATGTAATATTAGCCGGAGGTGCAGAATCGACTATCACATCTTTAGTTTTAGATGCCTATACAAGTATGGGCGTTCTTACATCATCAAACGATAATCCTTCAAAGGCAAGCCGCCCGTTCGATTTAAATCGAGATGGTTTTGTAATGGGAGAAGGATCCTGTGTTTTGGTATTGGAAACTCTTGAGCATGCCCAACAAAGAGGCGCCAAACCCATCGCGGTTTTAAGGGGATTTGGAATGACCGCCGATGCTTACGGTATTGCTGCTCCAGAACCTTCAGGAAAATGGGCTGCCAAGGCCATAGAAAATGCAGTAAATGATGCTCAGCTTAGCATGGATGATATTGGATATGTAAATGCCCATGGAACCTCCACAAGAACAAATGATAAAACGGAAACCTTAATAATTCATAAGGCTTTTAATAACCGAAGTGTACCGGTAAGCTCAATAAAATCAAATATTGGTCATACATTGGGTGCTGCGGGTGCCATTGAGGCGGCTGCTTGTGTTTTGGCAATTCAAAACGAAATACTACCTCCCACCATTAATTATGAAACTCCCGATCCGGAATGCGCGCTTGATGTAGTATCAAATAAACCACGCGCAGTAAAGATTAATGCAGCAATTTCGAATTCGTTTGGTTTTGGTGGACAAAATGGGGTGTTGGTTTTCTCAAAGGTTTAACATCTATTAAACAACTAGATAGGGTGGAAAATTTGGCGGATGGGCCCTTTACATGAAGAATGGCAGGCCTGCTTACACTTACAATTACTTTGGTTTAGAGCGTTATACCGTCGAGTCGTCGAAGGCAGAATAGATAAAACCCAGCCAGCTGTCTTTTCCGCAGATGAAACTGCCGATGTTGGTTTAGATGATGCCACACAAGTAGCTGATTTGGTGTTTAAAAATGTGCATGATTCTGAATTTACGGGTTACATAAATAAGGTGACCATTAGCATTCCGGAATAGCAACAAATTCAACAGAGTGCAAAGGGGTACATAGCTACCCTTTGTACTGTGTTATCTGCTATTCCCTCACACCTGGATAACCAGGAGCAAAAGACCCGTACATACCAAAAAAATAATTCAGCGAATTATTTTTTTCTGGACATGATTAGTTTAGTTGCTCCCATAGACCATTCAGCAGCGCCTTTCAGGTTTGAGGCATCCTCAAAAATGCAATAGCAATTGATGCGCTCATCGCTAACATCAAATATGAACCTAAGCGTGTCAGCTTCAAATTTCACTGAATGTGAAGGGAGTATGTAGGATGCTCCAGTGAAGGTTGTAAATATTGAATCCTTCTTTATTTCCATTATTCCATTCTGGAATTCATAATCCGCAGATGGAGCAGTGAAATCCCAACTTCCAATAAATTGTTTTGGGATTTGAGCATTGGTTGTGAGAGCACCTGCAATAACGAATAATAGTATTAAAAGTGTTTTAAAATAATTCGATTTCATAATCATGTATTTTAGGTTTAGGAGATGATATAATAATAGATTTAGAGCTTTTATTTTTCCCCGTACATTTTATAAACCTCTGATCCGGCACTTAAAAACGCCCCAGTACCGTATACCTCTGTTTTGTCAGGCCAAGCCTTACCCGGAGCGCCTCCAATGGGCTGAACATAACCCAGCATACCATCTTCCGTAACATGGCTCACTACTGCATTCCATCCCTTTTCTACCGCATTCCCGTATATTTCTCTGTCCAAAATGCCGTTATTTATTCCCCATGCCAGTCCATATGTAAAGAAGGACGAACCACTTGTTTCGGGAGTAGGATAAAACTCTTGCCCGAGCAGGCTCATGGCCCAGTGTCCTTCCGGAGTTTGAATTTCAAGTAATTTTTTTGCCATTTTTTTATAGATACTGAGGAAGTATTTGTACTCTTTACTTCCAGGATCAAGTTCATTCATTATGTTGGTCAAACCAGCAAACACCCATCCGTTACCACGTGCCCAAAATACTTTCGTTCCGTTATCCAATTGACTCATGTATCTTTCATCCCTGTAATACAAATGTTCTTTCTTATCAAAAAGGAAATCTGTAGTTGCCTTGTATTCGGCAATCATAAAGTCAAGGTATTTTTGTTCTCCTGTTATTTTATACAGCTTTGCCCATACAGGTGGTGACATGAAAAGGGCATCACACCAATTCCAACGGTCCTGGTGATATGTAGTTTTCCATTGTAAGATTGATTGTGAAGGATGATACATGATAAAATTGAACTGCTCAATTGTGGGTTTTATCATATTTTCATCGTCATATTTCCGGTATAGTTCAATATACATTTGTCCTACTGTATGATCATCTGCATGGTATTGACGGCGATGAAGCATCCATTCATGTTCACTTCCAATATCTTTCAGCCAGTTGTAATACTTTTCATCATCTTCTATGGCAGCCAGTTTCACCATACCGACATACAATGCTGCGTTTGTCCAATCAAGCGGATGGTGGGGTTTTTCACGTCCGCTGTATGTCTCACGGAAGTGATCGATTTGCCAGTTCGCAACTTTTTCCATTGTCTTCTTTACTTCAGACGGCTTGATTTCCTGGGCCTGAACAGAAATTACGCTTAGAAGAGTTAATGCCAGAATGATTTGTAATGTCTTCATAATAATAATTGAGGTTATAAATGTAAATTAAATTCCTTTACTTTTCTCCACCTTAAAATGTGTCATAAGTTTAACCGTAATATTCACAATCCTTAAAATCTTTATATCTGCGTCGTTCCGATTTTTGCATTATGGGAAATCAATATATTCTGATCATTTTCTCAAAATCAAGGAATAGGCTTTCTCCATTAAATTTATACGTGATTGTTTCATCCTTTTTCTCAGCTTTTGCATAGGGGGAATCATACCGCTTGTAGTTGGAATCAATCACCTGGCCATCGACTTTAAAATCTTTCCCAAACACCAGTTCATAGCTGGTACGATTTGATTCATACTTTAGGGTAAGCGACTCCGGATCAAAACTAACCTGGTTATTCCCGATCCGCCGGGTGAATTCTTCAAAGCTGCCATCCTCCGAAGTTGAACCGGCTTCAGTGATCCAGAAAGATTGCTTCCCGGCCTGGATCACATCGTCCCTGGCTTCGTCCCGGAATTCAAAATCTGTGGCCCCGATAAGGCCACAGTAGGTGTTTTCTTTTTTACCAAAGAGATATTTGCCGCTCATAAAGGCGGTGTCAAATTCTGCCCTGGGGAAATAAGCCCTGGTATAGTCCAGCAGATCAGCCTCCATCATCCCTTTCTTCTCAGGTATATTGTATATGGACATGTTGACATTCCTCTCCTGGGCGGAGTGGGGGAAATGACCATAACCTACCCAATAGCTGGGTGATTGACCATCCACATTTTTTTCAAGGGCGGGATGGTTGTGAAAAATACTGAAATGATTGTAAATGTTCATGCCAAACACATGTTGCTGGTCCCCATAATCACCTGGCTGATGATCCTGTACGGTATACATCGAATAGTCCCCGGTTTTATAGGTATAGGTATTCCCTTTCTGAATGGCCACACCATTTGTTTGTGGGTTGATAATGCGCATCACGGCAGGCTCAAGATGAAGCCAGTGAAGCAATTTATAATCCAATAGTTTAAAATCTCCAAGAAACGCATTGGAGAACATATTGCTGCTCCGGATATGTGCCATGGAATTTCTGACAACCTCGGGGTTTGTAAATGCTTCCATTCCCCATTGCATCATCATGCTGCGGTTATCTGTACCATAATACCCTTCAGCTTTGAGTTCCGAAAGATCCAGGCCATTGCTTTGTTTGATGATGACTCCGGAGCTGTCCTTTGCAATTTCTTTTAAGACTGGAGGGAGTGTGTACTTTTTTGTACGCATCATCCCGTACATCATCCCAGGTCCGATTTCTTTCCCATCCCCCCAATAAAATCTTGTTAATCCACCAAGGTCTGAGCTCCCGCTGCCGGTTCGGTTTCCTTTGTAGGCTCGTCCACTGGCAGTGATGAACATCGTACCAATACTTTGGGAGGCCACATCGTAGAACAGCAGGTCCATAATAATCTGGCTCTTTATCACAATCTCCTTATCCCCTGCATAATCGATCAGGTTGATCAGCGCTGCAATGTCTTCTTTATAATATACACTGGAATAGTATTCAATGAATCCATGGTCCCAGCGCATTTTAAGCCAGTCAAGTGCTCGTACTCTTGCCTTTTCCATATGCTTCCTGCCGGTCAGACCGCTGTTTGGGAAAGTGGCATCGGGGTATTTTTGACCAATCAGGTACTCAGCCGAGGCAAAAAGTATCTGATGATTCTCACTCCAGTAGCACATTGAATTCTCGCCTGGTTCATCCCACCAATACCGGAAATTGAAAAGTACCTCTTCAATCTGCTTCAGGTAGTTTTCCGGAATTTCATTCTCAAAATCGTAAAGAATTCGTACTAAATTCACCAGTCTGAAATCGGAACAATCGTACTCCTTCCTGATGTATTCCAATGTGCCCGTAATTCTGTCCCATTCGATCTCGGGTGCTTCATTTACCAGGTCAAGATAGATCTCATTCTGTTCACAGACGATGTTCGGATCAGGCTGTTTGGAGTGGATTTCATAACTCGAAATACGTATAAAATCGATGATTACAGTCGTTATGATAAAAATCAGCAGTAAGATCAGAAGATACCTGATTTTGAATTTCCTTTTTTGTTTCATCTTAAATGTGCGAGCGATAGTCGACCTCTACAGGTGCTGCCATTAAGATATTAAAGATACAATCCATAATTGATTTTAGGATCATAAAAAGTGAACACAATTTCATTTTTTATGTAGTTGCTCCTGTATTGTTTCGGAAGTATTAACTTCGCGCAAATTGAAGTTTTGGAGATTAATTACTTTTCTGCTGAGAATCTTTCGAAATCGTTTGGTGAGCAGGTACTTTTTGAGGGACTTACTTTCGGATTGGCCCGTGGGGATAAGACAGCGCTGATTGCCAGAAATGGAACCGGGAAAACAACCCTGTTGAGAATACTGAGCGGAAAGATGGAACCGGATTCCGGAGAATTCACTTTTCGTGGTGGAATAAAAACCGCCTTCCTGGAACAGTCCCCGGAACTTGATGGCTCAAAAACGGTTGATGAATTAATCCTTACAACCAATACACCTGTTCTTGAATTAATCCAGCGCTATGAAAGGGCATTGGACTTGCATGCGGAACATCAATCAGCTGAGACCGCTAAAACACTGGAAGAGGCAAGTAATGAGATGGACCAGGTGGATGCTTGGGATTATGAAAGGCGTTTAAAGCAATTGCTTGATCTTTTCCGGATTACAGATACCTCCCAGGTTGTCTCCAAACTTTCCGGTGGCGAAAAGAAGAGACTGGCACTCGCCCTGGTATTGCTTGATGAACCCGACTTGCTGGTTCTGGATGAGCCGACCAACCATCTGGATATCGATATGATTGAATGGCTGGAGCGTTACCTTTCCCAATCAAACTTAACCCTGCTTATGGTTACACATGACCGGTATTTTCTCGACCGGGTTTGCAACCGCATCATAGAAATGAGCCAGGGAAAGATGTTCCATTACCAGGGAAACTATGAGTTGTTCCTTCAGAAAAGGATTGAGCGTGAGGAGCTGAGAAAGGTGGAATCTGAGAAGGCTACCCAGTTAATGAAAAAGGAGCTTGAGTGGCTGCGAAGATCGCCAAAGGCAAGGACCGGAAAATCAAAGGCCAGGATCGATGCTTTCGATGGTATAGAGGAGAAAGCCAAACGTGTATCAGAACATGGTGAGTTAAAACTGCAGGTGAAGTCGCCTCGTCTTGGGGGAAAAATCCTGGACCTGGAGAAGATTAGCAAGGCATATGGACCTGCCAAAATCATCCGGGAGTTTACGTATAAGTTTTCGAAGGCTGAGAGGCTGGGAGTTATAGGCAAGAACGGAACAGGTAAAACCACCTTCCTTGATGTGATCTCTGAAATGGAACCACAAGATTCAGGAACCATAGACCGGGGAGAGACGGTGGTAATGGGTTACTACAGGCAACTTGGACAAACATGGAAGCAGGGGCAACGTGTAATCGATGCAGTGAAGGAGTTTGCCGAGGTGGTGAAGATGGCCGATGGGAAGACAATTTCAGCATCACAATTCCTGGAACACTTTTTGTTTTCTCCTGAGTCACAATACAAAATGATCTCCAAACTGAGCGGAGGAGAGCTCCGGCGGCTGCACCTTCTGACAGTCCTGATCAAGAACCCAAATTTCCTGATCCTTGATGAACCGACCAATGATCTCGACCTGTTTGCCCTCAATAAGATGGAGGAATTCCTTCTCTCATTCAAGGGCTGTCTTATCATAGTGTCCCATGACCGGTATTTTCTTGATAAGCTCACCGATCATCTCTTCATCTTCGAGGGAGATGGGAACATTAAGGACCATTACGGAACATACTCAGCCTATAGCCGTGAGCAGGAGCTTAAAGAGAAAAAACTGAAAAAAAATCTGGAAAAGCCTTCAGTCAAACAAGGCAATACCTCTGGAAAAAATACCGGAGTAAAGGCAAAAACCAAGCTCAGCTACAAGGAACAGCAGGAATACAATCGTCTGGAACCGGAGATTGAGGAACTGGAACAGGAGAAGGCCTCACTAGAGGCCGAGCTGGGTGCAGGAAAGCTCGATTATGAGTCCCTCGAAAAAAAATCAAAGCGTGTTTCTGAGGTAATTGATCTTATCGAAGCAAAACTCCAACGCTGGATGGAGCTTGGCCAGTATGCAGAATGATCTGAAAAGAATATGATCATGTGTTCTTCATTATTAGTATTCTTTAACTAAATTTATTTAACCATGAAACCATCCATGAGATTCACATTAATCCTACTGGCATGTAGTTTACTTATTGCAGGTTGTGGACAGCAACCTGTTGACCAGCAGCAGGTAGTAACATCCTTGTCCAAAAAGATAGAGGAGATTCGTCCGGGTATACTTCAGGGGTATTTATCAGCAGAGCAGCTTCCCAATAGTTTGAAACTTTTGCCATCTCCTCCCCAGGAAGGATCTGCGGGGTATCAATTGGATCAGGAAATTGCTGCAAAATATGTTGCCTTGGATGATGAAAACAGAAAAGAGCAGGCGATTAGAGATAATAACTTGCATTTTCCCGAGGCTGCGGATGCGTTTAATATCGTAGTAGATGTTCAGATATCTGAGGAAACCACGCCGCTTTTATATATGATCCTGCGAAGGACCCTGGCCGATGCGGGATTATCCACCTATCAAGCCAAGGATTATTATCAGCGGGAAAGACCTTTTATGGTTAATAATACCCCAATCTGTGTTCCGGATGAGGAAGAATACCTTGAAAAGGATGGTTCTTATCCCTCGGGCCATACAGCAATTGGCTGGGCATGGGCATTGATTCTGACAGAAGTTTTTCCTGACCAGGCTGATGCAATCCTCGCAAGAGGCAAAGAATTTGGCATAAGCAGGAATGTATGCAATGTACACTGGCATAGTGATGTGGTTTCCGGACGCATGATGGGGGCGGCAGCTGTAGCACAACTTCACTCCAGTCCTGACTTCCTGATTGATTTGGAGGCAGCAAAGAAGGAAGTTAATGCTTTAAGAAATCTTTAGATTTCATACGGAAACATCTATTTATATTAGGTTCCTGTTGTTTTAATTTAGCTGGTTAAATTAGGTTGGGTTCTTGGCAATGAAATAATGAATTCGGTACCCTTACCGGGTTCTGATATGACATCAATATTCCCATCATGCTGTTCAATAATGCCATAGCTGATGGACATACCCAATCCTGTTCCTTTTCCAACGTCTTTGGTTGTGAAGAACGGCTCAAAAATATGCTCTTTTACCTCGGGGGTCATTCCTTTGCCATTGTCTTTGATAATAATCTTGGCACGAATATCACTGCTAATCGTTTGAATGAATATTTCGCCCTTATCTTCTATCGCCTGTATACTGTTTGTGAGGATATTCATGAAAACCTGGTTCAGCTTACTCGGGAAGCACTCTAATTCCATAGAATCTCCATATTCCTTCCTGACCTTTATTTTGTCTCTGAGCTTGTTTTGTAATAAGATGAGAGTTGAATCAATTCCCTCATGAATATCGTAGATCTGACATTTTTCTTCGTCGAGCCTTGAGAAGCTGCGAAGTCCTTTTACAATTTGACTGGATCTGTTTGCACCCTCTTCAATTCCCTCCAGAAGGCTTATTATTTCCTTCAATATAAAGGAGTAGTCCAATTTTTCTTTCAGAGCGTCAATATCGCTAAAAACCTCTTTAATCTTATTTGCTTCAATTATGGCCTCATATTTTTTAATGATGGAGAAAATGTCTTCTATATCCCGACGAAGAGGATTAACATTGCCAGTGACAAAATTTATTGGATTATTTAGCTCATGTGCAATACCAGCAGTAAGCACGCCCACAGATGCCAATTTTTCTGACTGGATCAACTGGGCTTGGGTCATTTTAAGGTTCTCCAAGATGAATTCCAATTCTTTTTTTTGTTTTTCCAGGGCCTCATTTGTCAACACAACCTCGTCCCTCTGAGCTTCAATTTCTTCCTTTTGGGCTTCAACCTCTTCTTTCTGTGAAAAAATTATTTGTGTTGCACTAGCTACCTCTGTTTCTAATTCATTTTGTCTTTGTTCCAGTTTGGCAGTTCGCCAGCGTACAAAACCTAATACAATCAGCAGGGTTGTTATTCCAAAGCTTATTCTTGCCAGCCATGTATGCCACCATGGAGGGTTTATGCAAAATGTATATTCGAAGGATTCGCTCCACTTTTGTGCCCCTCCAATGGCTCGCACATTAAAAGTATAGGTACCATAGGGCAGGCTGCGGTAATCAGCTTTGGCTTCTGATGTCGGGATGCTCCAATTAGCATTTAAACCCTCCATCTTGTAGCTGTATTTTATTTTATGTGGAGCAGACCAATCTATGGCCGAGAAATGGAAGGTCAGGTGATTATTGTTGTACGGGAGTTCCAGGTTTAATGGGTAATTATAAAACTTAGCAACGCCAATGAAGTCCATTTCCTTTCCCTCACTATTATCCAAATGACGGTAATCAGCAAACTTTTCATTTATTTCTATGTTGTTAAGTTGTATCTCAGGCGGATCAACCGGGATCTTCACATTATTCATATTCAACATGGTGAGGTTTTTACCGCTGCCCCACCAAATTCGGTTCTTACTGTCTAATAATACAGAGTTTGGATAGAAATTCATTCCTTTCAGTCCATCTTGCAGGCTATAGGTATGAATAGCTGGAGGATCAGACACGATCAGATTTAATCCCATATATGTGCCCAGCCATATATTACTGCTGCTGTCTTCTATGATGGAATAAACAATATTTTTACTTAGGCCCTCTTTTTCTGAAAAGTGAGTAAAGGTTTCGCCGTTAAACACGCTCACTCCGGAACTGGTCCCGAACCAAAGATTGCCCCTGCTGTCCTCCTGGATGCACCAGACAAACATATTATTTAAGCCCTCTTTTTCAGTAAAGTGGGTGAAGGTATCACCATTATACATACTTACGCCTCCTCCGTAGGTTCCAAACCAAAGATTGCCATTGCTATCCTCCTGGATAGACAGGATATAATTATTACTCAATCCCTCTTTTTCAGTAAAGTGTGTAAAGAATTCACCATTATACATGCTTACTCCGCCTCCCCATGTACCAAACCAGAGATTACCATGACTGTCCTCAAAAAGGGATCGCACAATATTATTACTTAAGCCTTCTTTTTCGGTAAAGTTTGTGAAGGATTTGCCGTTATACATGCTAATTCCTCCTCCAAAAGTGCCTATCCAGAGATTTTCCTTACTATCCTCAAGCATGGAAAAGACATAGTTGTTACTTAAGCCTTCTCTCTCAGTAAAATATTCAAAGAATTCGCCATTATACTTGTTTATCCCTCCTCCACCTGTTCCAAACCAGAGGTTACCCCGGGAATCCTCCAGGATGGACAGGATATCAGTATGACTTAAACCTTCTTTTGTAGTAAAATGGGCGAAGGATTCGCCATTATATATGCACACACCCCCGCCATAAGTACCTATCCAGAGATTGCCATGGCTGTCTTCAAGTATGGATCTGACGGTATTATTGCTTAAGCCCTCTCTTTCGGTAATATGCGTAAAGGTTTCCCCATTATACATGCTCAATCCTCCGTCCCTTGTTCCGAACCAGATATTTCCACCGCTGTCTTCCAGGATAGACCAGACATAATTATCACTCAGGCCCTCTTTTTCGGTGAAATTTGTAAAGGTTTCCCCATTATACATACTCACTCCTCCATAGCCTGTACCAAACCACAGATTGCCCTGGCTATCCTCCACGATTGAATAGACATATTGTTACTTAGACCCTCTTTTTCAGTAAAACTTGTAAAGGTTTTTCCATTATACATGCTCACCCCCCCGCCTTCTGTACAGATCCATAGGTTACCGTGCCTGTCTTCAAGAATGGATCTGACATTATTACTGCATAAGCCCTCTTTTTTGGTAAAATGTGTAATGGTTTCGCCATTATACATACTGACGCCTCCACCACCAGTACCAAACCATATATTGCCCTTACTGTCTTCAAGAATGGATCTGACCCAGTTGTTACTTAAGCCCTCATTCTCAGTATAGTGTGTGAAGGTTTGACCATCATATACGCTCACCCCTCCCAGGTATGTACCGAACCAGAGATTACCATGGCTATCCTCCAGGATTGAATAAACAATATTATCACTTAAGCCCTCTTTTTTAGTAAAATTCGTAAAGGTTTCCCCATTATACCTGCTTACGCCTCCGTCATGAGTGCCGAACCAGAGATTTCCATGGCTGTCTTCCAGGATGGACAAAACATGTGAGGAATTCATCCCCTGGTCCACATCCAGATATTTCATATTAATGCTGGCATTATCTTTCATGTCTGGCTGTAAAGCAATAACAGGTGGTGCTTGAATGCAGGGCACAACCTTGCCTTTAATTAAAATGGGCACCCCCGTAGGAACAGTATCCCCTGTAGAGTTAACCAGAACAAAAGAAGAAGTATCAACACCGGGGGTAAATGTTTTCAGTCTTTGTTTATTTACAGGAATGACCGTAAGGGCTTTCGGTATTTCATGTACATTCAGCTTTGCTGATACCACTTTTGGTTTACCTGCAGAAATTATTTTGGGAGGTGCTACACTGTCGGGATGTATGGCTTTACCTGTTGCCGGAACAGGCCTCCCTGTTATAATGAGATTACCCAATGAATTTACAATGGGTTGAATACTGTCTCCGGTAAAAGGATTTATGACATAACCTTCTTTTGTGTTTACAGCGATTGTTTGAGGAGGCGGATGCAGGGGGGGCATTTCATCAGATGAACTTTGCCTTTTGCCGTTGCAGGAAGTGAGAAGCAGAATAATGCCCAGATATGCGTATTTATTTTTCAGGTAAGCAGGGTTTTATGTAATCCAACTATTAAAATTACAAATAGTTTGAAGCTTCATGCAATTATGTGAATATTTTTGTAGGAAGTATCCAAATTGTATTGTATCGATCAGTTATTTTTAGTGTGGTATATCATTAACATACCGAATCCATGAAAAAGAAATCCATAAAAGAAGAAAGTTCCTGTTCACGACGTGAATTTATAAAAATCGGCGGGGCAGTTGCAGCAGGATTGCAGGTAGGTGCTGTTGCTGGGGCCGGATTGGCGGCAGGCAAGGATCCTTCCACGCATACGGGCTGGCAACATCTGGGTGATAATACCCAATTTGTTGATAGGACAAAGCTGGTCCGGGAGGGACCGGCATATGAAATTGTTGGGGAAACCCTCAGGCCTGCAAGACAGGAGTCAGCATTTGGACGACAGGGATTGATCATGCGTGATATGTGGCAATACAGGGAGATGATACAGTCCTTTAATGCCGGGGAAGAAAGACAGCAGGGTATGGGCAACAGGCAATCGGTAACAGAGAGGGAAACTGCTCCGGAAGTTACGGGTGGGGTGAGGCCTCCTGGGGAAGCGAGTGACTTTCCACCGGTTGAAGCATTTACCGAGCCAATGCTTAGTTACTACAAAGCCCGACCGGATCTCTATGAACTTGACAAGGTCAGGATAGAGGAGATAATGCCTAAAAAGAGACAGGACCATAAAAACTACGGTGAGTATTATACCCTTATTAATGCCTGGTCAGATTCCTGGAGTACGCATGAGCGTATCTCCGAACCGCCGGAAGAATCGGACTATAAAATTGGACCCCGTCAAAGGATTGGTGATCCAAAGCCCTTCAAAAGCCCTGCCCATGCTTCCAGGCTGATTAAAAAAGTTGCCCATCATTTTGGTGCTACCATGGTAGGTATCACTACAATTGAACCGGATTGGTGTTATAATTACGATTTAAGAGGGTCCGAAAACAGGGAGACTTATGAAGTTCCTAAGCACTGGAAGTACGTCATCGCATTTGGTGTTCCTCATCAGTGGGAACAGGTTAACTCCAATCCCAACAGTGGAACCAGCTTCGATGCATATTCCAGGTCTTCAATTGCCGCACGCAGACTGGAAACTTTTATCAAATCTCTTGGTTACCCTGCAAGGAGACATTCGCCAATGGATGGATATGACCTGATTGCTGTACCCTACCTGGTTAAATCCGGACTGGGTGAACAGGGAAGACACGGTATTGTTATCACACCGGAAACGGGGTCAAATTTCAGGGCTGCTTTTGTGACTACCAATCTTGAGATGGAAATCGACCAACCTATCGATTTCGGGGTGAAGGAGTTCTGCGAGCATTGCCAGATCTGTGCTGAAATATGCCCATCTGGATCTATTAGTAAGGATAAGAGTAATGAAGGCATGAATACACGAGGATACAGGCACTGGGAGATAAACCAGACCTCATGCTATAACTTCTGGATGCAAAGCATGGGAGGAATGGGTTGCAGGCTTTGCCTGATAGCATGTCCTTACAGTCGAAAAAGCAATTGGGTGCATTCCCTGGCAAGGAAACTGGACACTAATGATCCTAGCGGACTGGTTGATAACGGACTCACCATGATGCAGAAGAAACTGTTTGATGCTCCTGAAGCCCAGGAGTATCTTCCTCCGCCAGACGGCCGTTTTGCCAATTACAGACAGCCACCGGAGTGGCTCCAGGTCAAAAACTACCTTGATATTGAAGTATCTGATCCAACAATAGGAGAATAAGCCATGATAACAAATCTTGTATTTTTTGCATTTATTACCGGATTTCTTTCCGGGGCTGTTATTATTGCTGCCATTTTCTGGGCAAAGGACATGGGATTGCAAATGAATTGGTGGAAATGGTTGTTGTCAGCTATCTGGTATTTCATGCTGCTATTGCTGTTATTCGCGGCATTTACTTTTATAGGAGAGGGTGAGCCCGCAGCTGGATGGAGGACCGTCGGAATATCTTTGTTTGTCATGTTGGTACTGGGAACGGGTCTTTATAAATTACTACAGAAGGATTCAGGTGGTACCGGCCACTAATCAGGGACATAATTACAGAAGATTCTGAAGCACAGTTTTTACGTTCGTATTTGTATCTGTCACCTATCTACGCCGTAAAAAAACCAATGATCAGATAAGCTATAACAAGAGCCAGTCCTGCAAGGTAAACCAGGCGCAGAATCCATTTCATTGTATCTTTTTTCGGGCTCATATTCTATCCGGGCAGGCTGATTTTCCTGGCTTTATCGCCAAATTTGCCAACCAAACGCAGGGCTCTGCCTACTGGACAGAAGTAGCGGCAATAATAATCCGGCACCAGCAGAGCTCCTATTAAAGCAGCTGGCAGCAAATACCACTGCAGTCCCGCTCCCTCCAGAGAAAATAATAATGCAAATGGCTCATAGGACCCCAGGGTAGGATTTTCAGAAAGGAAAATTACCATAAAGGCCAGCCATAACAAGGTCGTTGAAGCGGTTTTTGCAAATCTCAGAAAATCGCCCGTAAGTTTCAGACTGAAACCGCTTACTTTAATCAAAAGAATTCCTCGAGGCTCTGCCTCGGGGTAAAGAGGAAAGTTAAGAAAACCTAAAGGTTTTCGTATGCATGAAAATGCATATTTTTGGTTCATGAGCGAGCATATACTAAAGAGACATAATAAAACTCTGCTGAT
>DRHS01000296.1 GCA_011053095.1 Bacteroides sp. | reverse complement strand
AGGGCCGCCAGTGACCGGGAATGAAATCAAAAATCCCCACCCGTGCAGGGTATTGCCCCGACTGAATACTGGCCCTGGTGGGAGAGCAAACAGGTGCGGCGTAGGCATTGTTAAACTGAATTCCCTGTGATGCCAGCTTATCGATGTTTGGGGCTTCATTAAAAGAGTTGCCATAAACGGGCAGATCCCGTCCGCCCAGGTCATCGGCCATGATCATAACAATGTTGGGGCGGTTTTGCGCCACACCAATGCATGATACCAGGAATACAGGAAAGCATAAGATCACCAATTTCTTTTTCATAATTCTTTTATTTTATACTTATTTTGATTCCCACTCCTTTTTGCATTCATCTGAGAATATTTTCTCTTTTCAGTGAACCTGGAATGTGTTCCGAAAACTACTTCATGATACTGTTCTTTTGTGCTTTTACAACATTGTAAAATATGGGGGCCGGGAGGAGATGGCTCACACTGTAATCCCGGCATACAATGGTGGTTTGATTACATTAAGGAGGAGGGTTTTACAATAGAGCAGCACAAACCCTGATTCCCCCGTAAAAAAATTCCAGGTATAAACTTCTTTCAAAATGTTAACGACGAACTCTTACATATTTTTTTAGTTTTCGAGGGCCAGGTTCTCCACCATAAAGGTTTCCGTATTTGTCAGCCGCAACAAATTCGGCACCGTTCGTTCTTGTATTCCGGGGGTCACCATCGGGCAATAAAATAAAATAATGAACCCAGCCCATGTGAGCATCACCAATTCTTATTCCCATTTCCCATCCGGGATTCTGTTCATTATCAGATTCCGAATCAGAAACATAAATATTATCGTGCTCATCAAAGAATACGCCACTGGGTTTTCCAAATTGAGTCCACTGAGCAATAAAATCCCCCTCCTGATTAAAGATCTGCAACCTGTTGTTGCCCCTGTCGGCAACAAATATTCTGCCTCGTGAATCGATATCCAATCCATGTAGCTGGTGAAACTCCCCCGGGGCATATCCTGTTTTCCCCCAGGACTTAATAAAAGTTCCATCACTGGAGTACTTCATCATCCGATTGTTTGTGTTTTTACCATGTCCGTCGGCAATAATAATATCTCCGTTATCTGCGATAACTATGTCCGACGGTGCATTGAATTCGTAATTGCCTGATCCTGGTTTACCCGGATTTCCCAGTACCATCAGAACCTCACCCTCCGGACTAAATTTAATAACCTGATGTCCCCTTGGATCACCCTCGGGTCTTTTCTTCTCGGAAACAGCATCCGTTACCCATACATTTCCATCATTATCAACATCAATGCCGTGAGGCCAGATGAACATACCTCCTCCGAAACTTTGGACCACATTACCTTCCTGGTTGAACTTGATTACGGGATCAAGATCAGAGTCAAGACATTCCTTGCCAAAGTCTTCCCTTTCAGTTGCAATGCATCGGATAATTGCCCAGATATGTTCTCCATCAGGATCTACATCGAGATCCCCAACAGCACCCATAGTTCTTCCGTTCGGCAGTTTAGCCCAATTTTCGACAGTCCGGTATGGATTTGGATAGGTCTGGGAACTAATATTTATAATACAGCAAAGCTGCAATAAAAGGAAAATAGGATATTTCATAATCATATTTTGCTATTATTCCAAAATCCCTTTGTTTGTTGATTTATAAACAATTACAATCGACACTTTCACTTTGTTGATTTTCTAACTACCTCATTATCAACAACGCTTTAATTAATCCGTCTTACATTTTGTCATATTATATGTTCACCTGGT
>DRHS01000295.1 GCA_011053095.1 Bacteroides sp. | reverse complement strand
GGCCCAGTCACTGTGTCCCCGACCTCCCTGAGCAAACGTTGCCGGTCTCCCAAGGGGAGTGCAAGGATCTGCTTTTTGATTTCTTTTATATCCATGTAACAAATATACAAATAATAGCTATTCTAAACTAGAGCCAAATAACGTTATATACAACTGGGGTTATAACAGTTGCTATGGTGGTGAAAATCAACAATCAGGTAGTTCTGAATTTATTTTTTCGAAATTTAATATTGTAGCTAACTATTACAAGCCAGGACCGGCAACACAACCCGGTGAGACATCATATCGTATTTGCAGTCCTTCTATGCGCAATGATAAATCTGATTTTGGGAAATGGTATATTTCCGATAATGTGATTGAAGGTAATGACAAGGTAAGTGCCGATAACTGGAATGGTGGGGTACAACCTAATGGTGGTGAATCTAATCTGCAAATCGTTAAGCTACAAGAACCATGGCCATCAATGCCTATTAATCAGCAAACTGCCAGAGAAGCATATAATTCTGTACTTAAAAACGCCGGAGCTACTTTACCAAATAGGGATCCCATTGACACTCGCATAATTAATGAAACCAAAAATGGATATGCGACTTATGAAGGGAGCTCGTACAAACAAAATAAATCATTAGCCGACTCATCACAAAAATGTGGAATTATAGACTCACAAATGGATGTTGGTGGATGGCCAATACTTGAAAGCATTCCTGCCCCACTAGATAATGACCATGACGGAATGCCCGACGATTGGGAAAGCAAGAATGGTCTTAATCCAAATAATCCGGATGATGGAAACAAAGTTGGAAAAGATGGATACACCATGTTGGAAAAATATATCAACAGCATAAATTTAATAAGATAGTAATTGAATGGTTGCTTCAAGTGATTGTGATACAGTCATTTAATAACTTTGTAAAATATTAATTTCGATAATATGATACTAAAATCCAGATTGATCGTTGCATTTTTGCTTTTTGCATTTTGTGCCAGTGGAGCTGATTTAAGGAAGCAGGCTGAAGCTTCATTGAAGAAAGGTGTAGCATTTTTTTATTCAATTAATGCGCATGGTGGTTACGTGTATTATGTAACGCCTGATTTATCGTTGCGTTGGGGTGAAGGTCCAAAAGATGAACACACAATTGAAGTTCAGCCTCCGGGCACTCCAGCTGTTGGACAATCATTTTTACGAGCCTATCAGGTAACAGGCGATGAACAAGCCCTGAATTCTGCCAAAGAAGCTGCTTATGCTTTGATTCGTGGACAAAACAAATATGGTGGATGGGAACACACCATCAACTTTGCGAATTTGAGTAATGAGAGAGTTAGTTTTGATGACAATCAAAGCCAGTCAGCAGTCAGCTTTTTAATGGCTTTGGATCGGCAGATAGAAGATAGCCTTCTTTCTGCAGCAACAAAACGGGCTTTGGAAATGATGATGACGACTCAATTAAGTAATGGTGGTTGGCCTCATAAGTATCCGGAACAGGGGAACTACCATGATTACGCAACTTTCAATGATGGAGGAATTAATGACTGCATTCGTGTAATGCTTGAGGCGTATCAGTATTACAATAATGATGAGGCGATTAAAAAAAGCCTGCACAAAGCTGCTCGCTTTATGATGATTTCACAATTACCTCCTCCGCAGCCAGGTTGGGCTCAGCAATACAATGAGTTTCTTCAACCTGCATGGGCACGAACCTTTGAACCACCTTCGGTATGTCCTTCAGTAACCATCAAGAATATCAATACCTTAATTGATTTATATCTTGTACTTGGTGACGAAACTTTGCTCGAGCCAATTCCTGATGCTTTGAGATGGCTTCACGAAATAAGAATGGAAAATGGCAAATGGGCTCGTTTTGTAGAGCTCGGCACGAACAAAGCTCTTTATTACGATCGTTCAAGAATTCGTGTAGACAAACTGGACGATCTGCATCCTGAGCGCCGTACCGGGTATAGTTATGAATCTAATTTGGAATCACAACTGGAGGCAAGCAGTATACGTTATGAAAAGGCATTAAAATCAGGGAACAAAAGTTTGTGGAAGGAAGAACACCATGTACTCAACGAAGAGCAGGTAGCTAAGCGTTTAGACGTTCTTTCAATTGATGTAAAAAAAATATTGGAAACACAGGAATCTTCCGGCGCCTGGATCACAAAAAATGATCGGTTTAAAAAGAGAATGCCAAGAGGAGAGCGTTGGAATGGTCAGTATTTGGTGATGGATAGAATAAGCAGTGGGGTTTTTAATCAAAATGTAGCCATACTTTGTGAATACATTGAACTAAGCAATCAGCAATAATAAATAAATCATAGTGGCCCAAATCTATGCTACCTGAAAGGAAGACAATTATGAAAATTAATAATCATGAGCAGAGGATTTGTTAAAGAAGACGATCAAGAAGAAATTCCCATAGTACCACCAAGAGCAGATTTGCCAGAAGGAGTAACAAACTATGTGACCCAGGTGGGCATGAATGAACTATTGGCCGAAAAACAAATGCTGGTCAATGAAAAAAAAAATCTGGATAGTTCCAACGAAAGTGAGAAACGAATAGTGTTGAACCATATCAATGCAAAATTACATCTGTTGAACAATAGAATTGTTGAAGCAAAAATAGTTAATCTAAACGAGCAACCACAAAATGATATAAGGTTCGGTGCAGTAATAACTCTCAAAGTAGAAGCAAACAAAAACATTCAAACTTTTCAAATAGTAGGTGTTGATGAGGCAAATATATCCAAAGGAAAAATCTCCTTTATTTCGCCTGTAGCCAGGGTATTAATAAATAAAAAAATTGGAGAGAAAGCTATTTTAGAACGAGCCAAAGAAAAAATTGTTTTTGAAATTATGGATATAGCCTATAGTTAGGAGCGAATTAAACACCATAGCATAAAACAGCCTGAAATATTAAGAACACCATATCTTTTACGCTGAGTTTTATTAATTGATTTGAATCAAGTCCATCATGTATGACAGAGGTGTATAGAACTTTTCATGGGAAAATACTTTTGTTCGGTGAGTATACCATTATTACCGGTTCAAAGGCCCTTGTCATACCCCTTAAACAGTTTTCCGGCAGGCTGGCATATCCGGTCTCCGAAATAAATAATCCGGATATTATGACTTCAAGGCGAAGTCTTAATGCTTTCTTCGAATACCTGTCGAATATGCAGGAGAGCAGTAGGACTGATCTGGAGAAAGTCACACGTGGGGATGAGGATCGCGGCTTGATTGATCTTGAAAGGTTAGGTGAGGAGCTTGAGAGGGGACTGTTTTTCCGGTCCTCCATTCCACAGGAATATGGTGCGGGAAGTTCGGCTGCGCTGGTGGCTGCAATATATGACGCTTTTGCTTCGAATAAAATCAATTATAATTCGGAGAGAACTGAGGATATGTTAATGCTGAGGCAAATTTTCAGTAAGATGGAATCTCATTTCCATGGAACAAGTTCCGGAATTGACCCGGTTTGCTGTTATACCGGTAAGACGATATTCCAGGATGGTGTAACCCTCTATACCACAGAAATACAGCATCTTCCTGAAAGTTGTAAATTTTTTCTTGCTGATTCGGGAGAGAAAGGTGAGACGGAACCTCATGTTGAGGGATTCAATAAACGACTGAGCACTGATTTGGCTTTTACCCATGTCATTGAAGATGAGATGACAGATATGGTAAACCACTGTATTCATTTACTCATCACAGGATCCATGTCATACTTTGCAGAAGCTTTATTGAAACTTTCCCGGCTGCAACTTGAGCATTTTGATCCAATGATTCCGGACCCTATAAGACAATTCTGGATAGAGGGACTTCAGAAGGAGATTTTTACATTGAAACTTTGCGGATCGGGAGGAGGAGGTTTTTTTCTTGGATACACAGATGACCCGGAAGCCACATCCATGACTTTCAAGCAAGCCGGAAAGAAAATTTCCATGCTTGATCTTTAAGAATAATTTTCTATGTTTACACAATTGAACAACCTTAAATGATTCTACCGCTATGAGTAATAATTCTGTAAAAGTTTGGATGGCACAGGTTAGGGCCCCTTTTCTTATTCTCGCAGTTTTTCTTGTCGTTATTGGCTTGGCCTTCTCAATTAAGTACCCACATCAAACAGGCCTGGATTTTAGCTGGCTGCATGCAATGATGCTTGTTTTTGGAGTACTTCTTTCCCACATATCTGTAAATCTATTTAATGAATATTCTGATTTTAAAACCAAAATAGATTTTAATACAAACAGAACCCCATTCAGTGGTGGAAGCGGAATGATCACTTCCGGAAGCACAAGTCCGGAGAGAGTGAGAGCAGTAGGTATTATTACCCTGATGGTTTCCTTGGCAATTGGAGTTTATTTTGCTATTGTTTCTCATTGGATGGTGCTGGTATTTGCTATTATTGGTGTCTTCAGTGTTTTGTTCTATACAAACTTTCTTGCCAAGAGAGTACTGGGTGAATTATTTGCCGGGCTTGCGCTTGGAACCTTTGTTGTACTGGGTACCTATATTGCTATGACTGCAAGTCCAGGTATGACAATTAAAGGTCTTATTCCGGCAGAGGTTATCTGGATCTCCATTCCCCCGGGAATTCTTACTTCCCTGCTGTTGCTTATTAATCAATTCCCGGATGCTGAAGCTGATAAGGCCGGAGGCCGCAGGCATCTGGTAATACGTTTCGGGTGGAAAAGAGCTTCTTATGTGTACACGGCAGGTATGTTTGCCACTTTCGCAATAATTGTACTAATGCCACTCATTGGCATTTCATCCCCATGGATTTACCTCGCCTTACTTCCCCTTCCGCTTGGTATTAAAGCTTCAGTTACAGCCATTAAACATGGTGACGATTTTGGGAAGATTGTCCCGGCGCTTGGGAGCAATGTAATTACAGTACTGGCAACAGATCTTCTTCTTGCCGTTGCTTTATTTATCGAGGTACTTTAGAAATTAATTTGATTTTCTGAAGGACACGATGAAATTGGCGCCTTTGCCGGTTTCACTTTCACACCAGACCTTTCCACCCATTACGTCAACGTATTTTTTTACAATTGACAGTCCGAGTCCTGTTGAATCCTCACCCCGGTCGGGCGAGCACTAAGTCTCTGGTATTTTCCGAACAGTCTGTCCATTTCATTAGCCCTGATGCCCGGACCTTCATCCTTAAAACTAACAAGGACCTGTCCATTATTATCCTTTACGCTGATCCAGACATTCAAATTTTCCGGAGAAATCAATGGAATTATTTTCCTTGTTAACGATGCCTATGCCGAACACCGTTGCATCCATCAGGTTGTTTATGGTATCATATACAGTATCGATGATCTTTTCAATGGAAAGCTGGGAGGTGATTACCTTACCTATTTCACTCAGATTTTCAAGATTATTGTAAGAGGTCTGCAATCGTTCCGTCTGCGCTATGATCTCTTCTTTTTGTTTTTCCAATTGCTTGTTCTGAGTTCTTGCTTCATGGGTTTTTTCCTCCACAATCCTTTCAAGTTCCTCACGCTTGGTCTGGATAAGCCGAATCCTGATCCGAAAGAATATAGTAATTCCCGCCAGTACTGTAAGGGCCATGATTACTATGAAATACCAGGTCCCCCAAAGCGAAGACCTTATCTCAAAGGAAAAAGTTGAGGGGACAGAATTCCAGATGCCGTCCATATATGTCGCGATCCATAGCCTGCATGATTTGTCCTCGGTCATCTGAAGTGTAATGGGGTAGCTCAATCCCTCTTCAACCGTCAACCAATCAAACTCTCCATTTCTATAACTTCCGACTCCGTTGTTCGAACAGAATCAGATTATACCCTTGCTGTCCTGAATGAAACCCTGGATTTCTGATTGAGGAAGACCTTCTGCAAGGGAGAAATTACGAAAACCATATTGCTGGCTGACTGCAGCAGCAGGCATAAGCAATACAAGGAGATACGAAATAATTCGTGAAAAATTCATTATGCTCTAAAAACCAGGTCTGACAATAATTTCTCATTAACATGGTAATCAACAGTGGCTATCATCCCCTGACTATGATAAGTCTGAGCGGAAAAACCCTATCCCATTATACCCTTAACGGATCCGCCATCGACACTCAGTGTCTGTCCGGTTACATATGAAGATAATGGGGAAAGCAACCAAACTGCCAGCGAGGCAAAATCTTCAAGGCTTCCAATCTTTCCGGTGGGGACATTTTGAAGCATATTCTTCAATGATTCATCAAAGGACAGTTCTCCGGCTTCACTGTTTTTCACTATAACCCGTTCGAGTGCAGGTGTCATATGGAATCCAGGAGCCATAATGTTTGCTGTAATTCCCTTATGGGCGATCTCATTTGAAAATGTTTTTACAAATCCTGTAACTGCCAACCTAAGGGAGGTGCTCAATACAAGGTTTGGGGTGGGCTGTTTAACGGATACGCTCTCAATAAAGACATACCTGCCGTAATTGTTCTTTTCAAAATAGGGGAGGAAAGTACGTGTAAGTTCAACCTTCCATCGAAGTATGTTTTTATAAGCTTCGTCCCAGTCTCCAATCTCAGTTTCCAGAAATGCTTTGGCAGGTGGACCCCCGGCATTAACCACGATACCCGTAAGTTCCCGGTTACCTACTGCCTTTGCCAGGGCATTCAGTGATTCTGAAAGGGTCATATCCAGGGAAACAGTCTCGATCCCCGGGTATTCTTTTTTAAGAGCTTCGAGCTTATCTATACCCCTTGCCACCGCAATAACTTTCGCATCTTCCTTTGTCAGGGTTATCGCTATGGCCTTGCCAAATCCGCTGCTGGCTCCGCTTACTATGAAGAGTTTATTCTTGAGTCTAAGATCCATAATTGAGGGTTTTTGTTCAGAATTTGATAGAGCAGGAAAATGCAGGCAAGGAAAATAATAGTTCCGCCTACAAGAAAGAAATAATAATCTCCGCGTTTGGAAAACAGGTCCATAAAGCTGTACACGTCCTCACCATAGATATACATAATCAGGTAAGAAAATGTATTATTCACCATATGTACCAGTATTACAGTTGTAAGTGATCTTGTTTTCAGGTAAATATATCCCAGCAGAAGGCCAATTATAAATCCAGGAACGAACTGCCAGGGATTCAGGTGGAAAAGTCCAAACAGGAATGCCGACCAGAAGATTGCCTTGCCTGGATTATACCGTTTAAGGAAACCATCAAGGATAACTCCCCTGAATAGCAGTTCCTCCAGAATAGGTCCCGTGATCCCAACCATCAGGAATGTCCAGATATCCCTTTTTGAAAGCATTTCAAAGATTTCCTGTATTTTTTCCGGCATGGGAATCAGGCTGGTAACCGGATCAAGCGCAACTGCCATGGACAGGGTTAATACAACGAGCAGTGGATAGAGGATGGTAGGTATTTTATTGAAATGGAATACCTTCTCCACCTTGCCTTTCATATTTCTCCAGGCAAACCAGATTACAAACAGCATGGATAGATTGTAAGCAACAAAATTACCAGGTGAAAGGTTTTCTATTCCTGCGAGATTATTAATAATTATCATTAAAAGCGCTGTACCTATACTTACTGCGAGGAAGATGGCAAAAATCACCCAGGCCTGTTTGAGACTGGGATAAGAACCATTTGGTATGTTCATGCTTCAGGTTTTGGTACTCAGGCTTTAAAATACCAAAAAAAAGGACACGGTGGTATGAAATGTCTGATCCTGTTCTAATAAGTACATTAATTCTGTATTGACCAGAGTTGTCTGTACAGGCCATCAATACCCATAAGTTTGGAATGATTACCGCTTTCAGGGGATTTGCCGTTATCTATCATTATGATGTGGTCTGCATCCCGGATGAGACTTAGTTTATGTGTGATGATGATCAATGTCATGGAACTTTGGCTCAATTGTTTAAACAGAGATTGCATAGCAGATTCAGATTCAGGATCAAGGGCGGAAGTAGCCTCGTCAAGTATCAGAATTTCCGGTTCATGGTACAGGGCACGCGTGAGTGCGATTCTTTGTTTTTCCCCACCTGAAAGTCCAATGCCATGCTCACCGACCTCGGTTGAAAAACCTGCCGGTAAAGATTTTACGAATTGCATCAGACCTGTTTTTGAGGCTGTCTCTAGAAGTTTATCCTGGTCCAATTCTGTAGGTGAAATATTTTCCAGTATACTTCCGGAGAATAATTCGATTTGTTGAGGTACAATGCCTATTAATTTACGCAGGGTTGTTTTCTCAATTTGTCTGATATCGCAGTCATTTATCAGGAGGTTTCCTTCAGAGGGCAAATATTCCGCTCTGAGCAGGGCGGCTATACTGCTTTTTCCTGATCCGCTTTTACCAGCAATACCTGTAGTTTTGCCAAGGGGAATTCTGAAGTTTAAGTTTCTGAATAATTCAGGTCTGGAGCCATACCTGAAGGAAATATCAGAAAATTCAATATCCCTGTTAATGTGTTTAATCCTGATACTGTCTGCAGAATTTTCTTCCAGTTCCAGGTCAAGAATCTGGAACAGACGATCAGCCGCGATCAGGGCATCTCTCATAGTTCTGTTCAGTGTCCCAAGGCTTTTCATGGGACCAAGTAAATATCCAAGCATTGCATAAAATGACATTAGTTCACCGGGACTTATATATCCCTCAAGTACCTTTCTGGAACCTTCCCATAAAAGGAT
This sequence comes from Bacteroides sp., assembly GCA_011053095.1. Lineage (GTDB taxonomy): Bacteria > Bacteroidota > Bacteroidia > Bacteroidales > SM23-62 > SM23-62. The sequence goes on along the minus strand of DRHS01000295.1, from coordinate 10,248 downwards.
GATGGTCAGAAGACCTGCAAGCAGTTCACCTGAATGACTGGAAAGAATGGATATTATCCCAGCTTTATAGTTTGTTGTAAGTAGCCCTGTTAGTTTCTCACCGGTTCTGTTTGTAGCCCAGTCTTTCCAGCCGAAGGCTCTTATTGTACGCTGGGACTGAATTGATTCTACCATTTGTGACTCAAGAATGGCGCTTTTTTCCATCAGATTTCTGAGCAGGGTTTTGTTAATTATGTCAAAGATGGCATAGAGCATTATATAGATGGGTATGGCAGCTGAGATCATCAGGCAAAGTTTAATGGAAAGAAAGGACATGGCCAGCAGGGTAAGGGCTATTGTCATAATGGCCACAACCATTTCGATCAGGCTGTGATTCAGGAATACCCTGATCTTGATGGCATCATTCATCCTCGAAAGAATTTCACCCGTGCGCATTGTATCAAAAAAACGTTGTGGGAGGGAAAGAAGATGCCGGTAATAACCCATGATTAGTCCCGCGTCAACCTGGTGCCCTGTTTTAAGCAGGAATATACTTTTAAACCAGGAAATAAGAATTCGAATGGCAAGCAGGAATAGCATAGCAGTTCCCAAAAGGTTCAGGAGATTAAGATTCCGGTTTACAAGGACAAAGTCTACGATTTTCTGCACGAAAAGTGAAGTTGAGAGTCCAAGAAGACTATAGATAATTGCTCCGAGCAATGCCTGAAGGAGAGTCTTTCTGAAGGGACTGATGAGATCAATGAATCGGCCGGCCAGTGTTTGATTAGCCTTTTTCTTCCTGAATTCGGGTCCCGGTACAATAACCACGATCACGCCTGTCCAACAATCCTGGATTTCTTTATAAGGTACTTTTCTGATTTCACCGTATTCAGGATCCATAATTTTTACGAATTGATTCCCAATCCTCATGAGTACAACGAAATGATGAAATTTCTTTTTCGTAATAATATGTGCAATGGATGGGACCGGGGCAGATTTCAGATCATCCGGAGCACCTTTGATGCCACGGGCGAGGAACCCCATTTTTTCAGCTGCCTCCACCAGTCCCATTACATTGGTACCATTTTTCTCTGTCGAAGCCATATCCCGGATTTTTGAGATTGGCTGGTGATAACCATAAGCCGCAGCAATACTGCTCAGACATGCTGCCCCGCAGTCACTCATGTCATGTTGCTTTATTTTCCTGATCCTATCCATTAATATTGATTATGGCAGAAGCATGATCTCATTTTTGTTCATAGCCGGATTCAGCCAGTTTACAGATTTGTCAATCAGCAGCTGAAAGATGGTCCGACGCGCCACAATACAGCGGGCCTGAAAGGTCATTCCTTTTTTAATATTGGCCTTGTACCCATTCCTTAGCTGCAGAATATTATTGTCAAGTCTGCATTTCACCCTGTATACTGGCTGTTGTTCAATCAGCAGAAAATCACTTGATATTTCATAAATGGTTCCTGAAACAATGCCCCATTCCCTGGCATTAAAGGCATCCATATGAAGATGCACTCTTTGTCCATTCCGGATATATGCCATATCCCAAGATGAAATATAGAATTCAGCTATCAGACCGGATTCAGGACTAAGTATACCGAGGACCATTCCGGCCTGGATGACAGAACCCTCAAAAACACTATTGAATTCAATCATACTTCCAGTTGCCGGAGCATAAACTGTTGTCAGCCGGATCTTTTCCTCTGTATTCCTGATCCTGATTTGCAGCTCCCTTACCCTGTTCTTCTGTACATCATATTCCTGTTGCCAATCAGCCAGTGACTGACTCATGAAACTTTCTGTTTCTTTTCTGGATTTGTTCTCAGCAAATACAAGATCATCGTATTCTTTCTCACTGATTAGTCCCTCGCGGTAAAGATTTTCATACCTTGATAGTTCCCGGATGGACTTTGAGTGCAATAAATTAAGGTATTCAGAGCGTTTCACGTATTCATCATACTCCCTTTTATACTTGGGGGTGGAGGGTTGTATTATTGGACTATTGGCAAGGCCGCCAAGATCCCTCATATGATCCATGGCTTCCTTATAATTATTTTTCAGGGATACAAGGTTTTGCTTTGTTTCAGGAGACCTGATCTGCAGCAGTGGCTCAGACTTTTTAATATGGTCCCCCTCATTTATATAAACCCTTTCAACAATCCCTGAGCTGGCCGATATAATGGCCGTCTTTTCCTGAAGGGGGCGAATTAATCCCCTGCCGGATACTGACACATGTACAGAAACTAAAGGCAAAGAGGTCAGTATTAGTATTATCGAACCAAGAAAAATAAGATAAATGGCCTTTCCACCGGGGTGGATAGATATAAGGTAGGATGGAAGGTTATCCAGGTAGATTTCCCGGTTTTGATCTGACTTTTTCATAATTGATTCAGAACAGCCAGTTCTTTATCAAATCCCAATTTGTAAAAATCAGGCTGCACAGTATAAATGTTACGATCAGCACGATTACTTCTGTAATTGAAAATTTTCTTTTCATGGCATGAATTTTTAGAATCGGGAGGCCTGAGCCCCCCGATTCGGTCATTACATCTATGATTGAATAGAGTTATAACAGGCATCCGCAATGGCACTTGCCAGTCCCATATCTCCCCCCTGTGCTATACCAACAAAGCGCAGAAGTCGGCCTACATCAAAGGCAAAACCACCGCCTGTACAGTCTAAGGCTTCTTTATCTGAGATCTGACGGAAATTTTCCGTTTGAAAAACTGGATTCTTCATAAGCTTAATTTTTGTTAATTGTTATTATTCTGATAATTACTATTCCTCAGGCCGTCCCATCAGGCCATTCTTGAAATTGTCCCAGTCACCGAAAATTTCTCCCCCGGCTGCAATTGCCAGACCGCCAAGGATTGCAAGGAGGATTGATCCTCCCCTGGTTTCATACATCTCCTCCTGTCTCATTGGAAGGAAATTCTTTGAAAGTCTTAATGATTCATTCATGATTAATTGGATTTTAGATTAATACATGCCCGGAAGGGGGCCATTCTCCCCGGCTCTTAAACGCGTAAATCGGATCCGTTGATTGTTAATGTCATCAGGGTGAGAATATCATGCATGCAGACCTGTGAAAAACATCACAATGTTGGTAACAGACAGATATATAGAATATTACGGAAAGGTTCAGCTTTGAACTAACTGCTGATAATTCCAGCAAAACGGTCCCAGAAAATCATGAACAATACCAGAATCAGAATGATCAGGAGGTATATTATTATTCTGCGGACAGGTAGTTTTCGCCTGTTTTGTCTAAGAGTGACCATTGTTTATATGCCAAAAATAACATAAAGCTGCAAGATTGGATCAGTCAGATATTTCTTTTAACTGTGAATGCGAATCTGGAATATAATCAAAGTGATGCATATTGAATATATTTACGGAAGAACATGTGTTTTCTGAAAATTTGATCTGATAGATTATGAAAAAGATTAATAAGCTGCGGAGTGCCGAGTGGTTTGGCCGGGATGATAAATTGGGATTTATACACAGGAGCTGGCTCCGGAATCAGGGTCACCCGGATCATATGTTCAGGAACCGTCCGGTCATTGGGATCTGTAATACCTGGTCCGACCTCACACCATGCAACGCTCACTTCAGAGAATTTGCCAATATCGTGAAACGAGGGGTATATGAGGCCGGGGGATTTCCACTCGAATTTCCAGTCATGTCCCTGGGTGAAACAATCATGAAGCCCACAACCATGTTATACAGAAATCTGGTAAGCATGGATGTTGAGGAATCGATCCGTTCCAATCCACTGGATGGAGTGGTATTGCTCACAGGATGTGATAAGACGACACCTTCTGCATTAATGGGGGCTGCAAGTGTTGGCCTGCCTACAATAGTCGTTCCTGGTGGACCCATGCTTAATGGCAAATACAGAGGCACTGACATTGGTTCAGGGACAGCAACCTGGCAGCTTTCTGAAGGCATTAAGGCCGGTACTGTCAGCAAAGAGGATCTGATGGAAGCGGAAACCTGCATGTCGAGAAGTGCAGGACATTGTATGACCATGGGAACTGCCTCTTCACTGGCCTGCATGCTGGAAACACTGGGAATCACTCTTCCCGGAGCTGCCGCAATTCCTGCTGTGGATGCACGAAAAAAAGTCATGGCTCACCTCTCAGGGAACAGAATCGTTGAAATGGTCAAAGAAGATTTGAGAATCACACAGCTATTGACAAGGAATTCATTTGAAAACGTCATTAAGGTGAATTCCGCCATCGGTGGTTCCACAAACGTTATGATCCACCTTCTTGCTATCGCAGGCCGGGTGGGAGTAGACCTGGTACTTGAAGATTTTGATAATCTGGGAAGTGATATACCCCTGCTGGTAAACCTTACACCCGCAGGAAAATACCTGATGGAAGATTTTTATTATGCTGGCGGGCTGCCGGTAGTCCTGGATGAAATGCGCAAAGAACTGCATATGGATGTTATCACCGTAAACGGAAAGACACTGGGTGAGAACAGTAAAGAAGCTCCGTGTTACGACCGGGAGGTGATCGCCTCAAAGGAGAAACCCTTAAAGCATAAAGCCGGAATCGCCGTTTTGAAAGGAAACCTTTGTGAAAATGGTGCAGTCATTAAACCGTCTGCAGCTACAGATTCCCTGATGAAGCACCGTGGCAGGGCAGTGGTATTCGAAACGATAGAGGACTATCATGCACGGATTGATGATCCGGATCTGGATATTGATGAAACCTGTGTGATGGTTCTTAAGAATGTGGGACCGGTAGGATATCCCGGGATGCCGGAGGTAGGTAATATGGAGCTGCCCGAGAAACTGGTAAAAAAGGGAGTTAAAGACATGGTGAGGATATCGGATGGAAGGATGAGTGGGACGGCATACGGGACCGTGGTTTTGCACGTATCTCCGGAATCTTCTGTAGGGGGCACACTGGCACTGGTAAAAGATGGAGATATGATAGAGCTGGATGTTAAAAACAGGAGTCTTAATATGGACGTTTCAGCTGAGGAAATTGAAAAAAGAAGGCTTGCATGGACAGCTCCTGAACCCCGTGCAAAACGTGGATTTGTCAACCTCTATATCAATCATGTGGAACAGGCTGAACTTGGATGTGATTTCGACTTTCTCAAAGGATCATCCGGTGACGAAGTGTTGAGGGATTGCCACTAAAAGAATTTACTCATATCTCAGCGAATCAACAGGATTCGACATACCCGAATGGATCGCCTTGTAGCTCACGGAAATTGTGGTGATTGTAAACGTAAGGATACTGGCCAGTACAAATTCCCACCAGCTGATGCTTATATGATAGGCAAAGTTCTGCAGCCAGCTGTTCATAAAATAATAACCGAGAGGAAGTGCAATGAGAAGCGCTGCAATCACATATACCAGGAAGCTTTTTGATAACATAAAAGTAATGCTTGCTACCGATGCACCCATAGCTTTGCGGATACCCATTTCCTTGGTTTTTAATTCTGCTGTAAAGGCTGATAAACCAAATAATCCAAGACAGGAGATAAAGATGGCCAATATAGCAAAAGCCCATAATAGTTCCTTTAACCTTTTTTCGGATTTGTAATTTTTGTTAAGGTTGTCTTCAATAAAAGTATAGCCCATGATGCTGCTTTCCGATAGTTCTTCCATCTTATCCTCCAGCATTTTTATCTTTTCAGAGAGATCCCCGGGAGTCAGCCTGAGGAGTATGTTGCGGGACCATAGCTTCCTGAAGTCAGGATCATAATTAATCTCAAGAACAAGTGGTTCAATGACCTGCTGCAGAGAGGCAAAGTGGAAGTTTTCAGTTACTCCTACGATCTCACCATTTTGACCGAAGTAACTTTCCGCTTTAACTCCGATAGGATCCTCCAACTCAAGTATTTTTACAGCAGCCTCATTCAGGATGTATTCAGATTTATCTCCGGAAGGCCTTCTCAGGTTTCTTCCCCTGGTGATTTTAATTCCCATAAGGGGAACAAAATCCTCATCAATACGCAGGAACCGCATTGATGGACTGTCAAAGTAATCATCCCTTGGTACATCAGGTGTAAGAACTTCCACGCTGAACCTGTCACCCGGCAAATGACTTATCATGGTTGCTCCTTTAACGAATGCCAATGTCTTCATTTCATCTTTCAGGGTCCCTGGATTCTTGATTGCCATCTCGGCTAGTTCGCCATTTACATGCAATGCGATGAGGCTTTCCTTATCCCATCCCATATCCTTATTCAGGAAAAAGTCCATCTGTCTGTAAATAATAATTGTAGACAGGATCATAAATACTGAAAAAGTGAATTGAAGCACTACCAAAGCAACTCTTACCCTGTTTGTTGCTGAACCGGGAATCTTAATATCCCTGATGGCTTGCAGGGATTTGATGCGGGAGGCAAAGATGGCGGGATATAAACCTGCGCCTGAGGCAAGAATTATTACCATAATGACCAGCATTCCCATACTCTGGAGGGACAGGATGTCGAGTGACTCAATCTCCATTCCAGTAATCCGGTTGTTTAGTGGTAAGAGAAGATCCATAACGAACACGGCCAGGAGTCCCGAGAGAATTGCCATAAAAAACGACTCCCCGAGAAACTGGGAAACGATATGTTTCCGGCGTGCACCGTTAACTTTTCGTATACCAACCTCTCTCATTCTTTTAAAGGCTTTCACGATAGCCAGGTTAACATAATTCACACCGGCAATTATCAGGATGAATATGGCTGCAATCGTGGCAACAAGAACATAGATACTATTGCTGTTGGCCTCAATTTCCTGTTCCAAATGTGATTTTAGATGAATATCCTGGATGGGCTGTAAAACAAACATACCTCTCTCGATTATCTCTTCCCGTGTCATGTCAAACATGCTGTAGAAATCTACCCGGAAGTCAAGCAGTTTATCCTCAAGCTCTGCCGGATCAGTTTTCTCGTCAAGAAGTGCATAGGTATATACACCTGACCAGCCGTGTGAGTAATAAAGGTCACTGAGACCTACTTCAATGATCATATCTATGAAATTTTCCCATGGAAGAAAGTACGTGGGGTGAAAGTGCTGCTGCTCCGGGAAATCCCGGCATATGGCCGTTATCTCCCAGGATTGACCCATCGTATATATGTTCCTGCCGATAGGAATATCTTCACCGAAGAATTTTCTGGAAAGGGATTCGCACAGGATTATAGTTCCAGGCTTACTTATAGGATCAGTCCTGTTGCCATGGAGGATCTCAACATCAAATATTTCCAGGAAGCTGGAATCAATGAAAAATCCCCCGGCATCAAAATGGCTTATCACATCTGTACTGTCTTTATAATATTCAAGTACTGCCTCCTCGACAGGACGTGTTCGGGTAAGTTTTTTGAACTCGGGTACAAATTTGGTGATTTCCTCTGCCATCATGGGTGCACCGTTGGCCCACTTCATTGCCCGGGGACCGCTGGTGTTATAATTTGCGATCCGGTATATTCTTTCAGCCTTTGGGAAATGCCGGTCATAACTTGTCTCTTCCTTCACATAGAGAAATATCAGGGAAGCAACGGCAAGTGCTATTGCGAGTCCCATGAGGTTCAGAAAACTGTATAATCTGAATCTCCAGAGGTTTCGCAGTATCAGTATGAAGTGTTTGGTAAACATATTTATTCAGTGTTGGATAATTATTCGTAACGAAGACTTCTTGCCGGATTGCTCCATGCTGATCGAATTGCCTGGTAACTTACTGTAATTAAAGATATTATTAGGACTATTAAGGTTGCCATGAGAAACAAGCCGGGTCCCAGTGTAATTCTCTCGGCAAATTGTTTTAACAATAGATTTACCTCCAGATTTCCAAATCCCGTGCCGTTTCTCGCAATGATCAGATTATCAATTGATTGAACATTTATTGTTGTTTTTAGAATTGCTCATTGTCCAGCAATGGACACAAAAATGTCCATTTTTGGACATTTTTACCTCAGATTTTTTTGTCGTTTAACAGAAAACCCTGAATTTTAGGTGTTTTTTGAAGATTGAAATCGAACAATATGACACTAACCCGGGGAAATATCCTGATCATTGATGATGATCCCTATATCATTCTGTCTCTTCAGACGCTCCTAGAACAGCATTATACCAATATTCGAACTCTTAAAAATCCGGACGGAATACCAGGTCACCTGAATGAGCAGCAATTTGATGTAGTATTACTGGATATGAATTTCATGGCCGGAGATACGAGTGGTGAGGATGGACTTAAATGGCTCAGAAGTATACAGGAAGAGGATCCAAACACATCCGTAATATTAATTACCGCATACGGAGGTGTCAATATTGCCGTTGAGGCAATTAAGGTTGGTGCAGTAGACTTTGTCGTAAAGCCGTGGCAGAATGATAAATTGCTTTCTACTGTATCTGCAGCTTTCAGGCTAAGCCGGTCAAGCAGGGAGATTGACCGTCATAAGTCCCGTGAAAGGATACTGAGCTCCACCCTGGAAGACCAGTATACAAAATTTGTAGGAGATTCTGATCAGATGAAATCTGTAATGGCTCAGGTTGATAAGGTAGCCGGAACCAATGCCAATGTCCTTATTCTGGGTGAGAATGGCACAGGCAAAGAGCTTGTTGCCCGGGAGTTGCACAGAAGATCTGTCAGGAGTGGAGAGGTGTTTATTTCTGTTGATCTCGGATCTCTTACCGAAACCCTGTTTGAATCGGAATTGTTCGGTCATCTGAGGGGCGCATTTACGGGTGCGCATGAGGATCATACCGGGAGACTGGAAGCAGCCTCGGGTGGGACTCTTTTCTTCGATGAGATCGGCAACCTTCCGCTTTCACTACAGAGCAAAATACTCTCAGCACTGCAGAACCGTGAGGTGTTCAGGGTAGGCAGTACAAAACCAATCGAGATTGACATACGACTAATCTGTGCAACCAATCAGCCTTTAAGACAGATGGCAGCTGAAGGAACTTTCCGACAGGATCTTTTTTACCGGATTAATACAGTTGAAATGGAGATTCCGCCCTTGCGTGAACGGTATGAAGATATTCCATTGCTGGCTGAATCTTTTATGAGCAGGTATGCTTTTAAATACCGTAAAGAAAAGTTACAGCTTCCCTCATATGTGATAAAAAAACTCCAAAAATTCGATTGGCCCGGAAATGTCCGGGAGCTTCAGCATGCCATTGAAAGAGCAGTTATTATGAGCGATGGAAATAATTTGAAATCGTCTGATTTTCAGTTTGTTACGGAGGGGGATCCGGATGAGAAATCAGGGGAGGACTATAATCTGGATAACCTTGAGAAATGGGCTGTCAGGAGCTGCCTTAAAAAGCATGGAGGCAACATAAGCAAAGCTGCTATTGAACTGGGACTGACCAGAGGAGCTCTTTACCGCAGAATGGAAAAATATGGTCTTTAGAAACTTCAGATTGAACATAATTGTCAGGATTGTATTCCTGATACTTGCCATCCTTGGTTTTGTATTGTTTATTGTAGATTCCGAACCCATCCGTGCAGTTTATATAGGGATACTGATCCTTCTGTTGCTGCTGGAATTTTTCTATTATGCCGACAAACTGAACCGGGACCTGAACCAATTTTTTATTTCCATTCTTCATGATGATTTTACCTCGGTATTCAAAGGACGAAGCAGGGGGAGGTCTTTCCGGGAATTATATGGAACCCTGGATGATATTACACTTAAGTTCAGGTTGCTGAGAAAGGAAAAGGAAATGCGCAACCAGTATCTGTACAGCCTGATAGAACGGATAAAGGTCGGGATAATCTCATTTGAGCCAGAGGGTATGGTTCATATGGTTAATAAAGCCTTTATTGAAATGCTGGATCTGCCCTCTCTGAAAAATGGCAGGAATCTGAAGGATCTTGATCCGGATTTATTCTCTATTCTGGAATCCGGAGCTGCTATTGAAAAGCAACTTATAAAAAGAAGGGTAGGGGATGAAGAAAAAGAATTTTCTATAACATCGGCAGGATTCAAGATGGAAGATCGTTTTTATAATCTGGTCTCTATTCAGGATATCCGGGAAGAGCTTGATAAAAGGGAACTCGAAGCCTGGCAGAAACTAATCCGTGTTCTGACCCATGAAATCATGAATTCTGTCAGCCCGATTGCCTCCTTGACAGGATCTCTGCATGACCTTTAGGCGCCACCCCAAAACAGTACCACTGATCACTGAAAAATGGTACCACTGAAAAACGGTATCAGTAAAAAATGTGATTAAGAGTTTTCAAAGTATCATTTCATTAGACAAATTCGGATCCTTCCATTAAAAGATAGATAGCT
>DRHS01000294.1 GCA_011053095.1 Bacteroides sp. | reverse complement strand
GTTTCCTCCCTGGCACTTATCACAATACGGTAGTGATCGCGGGACTTTCACGGGGATCGGTTTTCAGCATGAGTATTACCTGGGAGCTCACTACAGATGTGTTTCTTACCGATGATACCTCGACCCCTGAATTTGAAGAAGGCATAAGGCATTGGGTAGGCGTTGATACAAAATACAAAATAAACAAACATCATACGATTGCTGTTTTTATGGGACAAAGGCGAGGGGGACCCACATGTGCCTCGGGCATCTGCTATGAGGTTCTCGACTTTACAGGAATTGAATTACGATTTACCAGCAAATTTTAATTATCTGGAGGATAAAATCATGAAAAAGAAACTATTATTAACCGGAATTATGACGGCATTATTGCTCTCTTTTACCGCTTCAAATGCACAGAATGTAGGCGAGAAGGCACCTGATTTCAGTTATACGGATCTGGGTGGAACCACTCATACCCTGTCACAGTATGCGGGTAGGGTAGTCTTTATATATACTTTTGGCAATGGTTGTCCCTATTGTAAAGCGAGTGGACCAGACACTGAAAGCAAAGTCCAGCAAGTTTATGGCAGCAGACCAGATTTCCAGGCACTGGGACTCGATACATGGGACAATACTTCAAGTACGGCAACTGTAGGTGCTTTTAAATCTATTACCGGGATCACATATCCACTGTTTCCAAAAGCAGGAAGCATTGAATCATTGTATTCAACGACCTACGACCGGGCCCTGGTTATTGACCAGGAAGGGATTCTACGTTATAAAGGCAGCAAACGTATAGAAACAGATCTCGACAATGCTATTGCTGTGATCGATGGACTGTTTACATCAACTGCTGTTCAGGGAATTGAAGAAGGACTGGTCGAGGGACTTGCCCCGGTTTATCCAAATCCTTCTTATAATATTGCCACTGTGAATTTCAGCATGGATTCCAGGGGTAAAATTGATATTCGGATGTATAACACAATCGGGCAGGAGGTAAAGAAAATTGTAAGTGAAAATCTTCAGGCCGGCGATCACACCCGGGAATTTTCGGTTTCTGATCTTTCCACCGGAATTTATTTCATCCGGATGAATACTTCCGGAGGAAGCTATACCCGAAAAATGCAGGTCAGCCGCTAAACCAGGTCCACCGCATTTTCAGGCATCCAGTGTGAGTCTTTGCCATCCCATTTAACGGTACAGCCTATCGGATTTGTTACAGTCTGGGATAGTTCCCGGCCTGAGGTTAGTTCGTCAAGTACAATATCGAGATCATTGACTGTGATACCTGCTGCATCTCTCGGGCTGTCGGTTGCCCTGCCGGTGTAAACCAGTTCCCGATGCCTATTAAAAACATAGAAATGCGGGGTTCGCAGTGCACCGTAATCCCTTGCAATTTCCTGGCTTTCATCGTAGAGGTAAATCCAAGGAAATGCATATTGTGCCATACGCTTTTTCATATTATCGAAGCTGTCGGACGGATATGTACGGGCAGAATTTGAGTTGATCCCTACCAGCTTAACGCCTTTATCAGCAAATGCATCAGCCGTTTTCCGGGTTACCTCATCAGAGCCGATTACATAGGGGCAGTGATTACAGGTAAAGAAAATTACCAGGTATGATTCCTGGAAGTCTGATAGATTATATGTGTTTCCGTCTGTTGCAGGGAGACTGAAGTCCGGGGCTTTTTCCCCTATCTGTAATGTAAATGCCATAATCCTGGTTTTAATGTTTTATATCGACAAAGTTATTTAAATTTATTCTAAATAATGCCGGTATAACTAAAATGTTTTTTCTTTCATACCACATTGGTCTCTTTCAGGCAGGAAAGCATCTTATCCCAGGTCCTCCCAATATCATTATCAAGTCCGATAGACATCCGGGTGAGTCCTTCGGAGAGGCCAATCTCACGCTGGATTTCTTCCGGCACTTCAGAAGAGGTGCTGGAGCCGGAACAGGAAAACAGGGTCTTGAAATACCCGAGGCTTACAGCAAGATACCCGATATCTTTATCCTGCATGGCCTGCATGACCTGGTTCGAGGTTTCATGATCATTCAGGTCAAGAGCGAGCATTCCTCCATAACCAAAATCAGGATGCATCATCTTTTTCATGAGCTCATGCTGAGGATGAGATTTAAGTCCCGGGTAAATAACCTTAAGTCCCATTCCCTCCATTTTTTCGGCTATATACATTGCGTTTCGGCTGTGTTGTTTCATCCTGACATGAAGGGTATGAAGGTTTTTAAGAATACTCGATGAACGTATCGGATCAAGTACGGGTCCCAGTAGCATTGCTGTGCCTGTATTCACATCAGAGAGATCATTTATAAAATCGTTAGTACTACAAATTGCACCGGCCACACAGTCATTTTTACCATTAATGAACTTGGTCATGCTGTAAACTACGATATCGGCACCCAGCTTGGCGGGTGATATGATCATCGGGGTAAAGGTATTGTCTACGATCAGCTTAACATCATTCTTTTTACACACCTCAGACAGTGCAGCTATATCCGAAACCTGAAGAAGTGGATTGGTAAGTGATTCTGTGTATACCAGCCTTGTATTGGGAAGGATGGCTTTTTCAACGCTTTCGAGATCGGCTATATTAACAAAACTGACATCAATATTGAATTTAGGCAGATAGTTTTGCAGAAATGCGAAGGTTCCCCCATAGGTTGTAACACTGGTTACAATATGATCTCCGCATTTACATAATTCAAGTATTGCACAGGTAATGGCCGCCATACCCGATGCGGTTATCCATCCCCCCTCTGTTTCATCAAGTGCTGCCATGGCATCTGCAAGATATTTATTGCTTGGATTCCAGTGCCTGGAATACAAAAAGCATCCCTGGGATTCCCCGTGAAAGGTGTCCACCATAGTGTCTGCTTCGAGAAAAGTATAGGTGGAAGAATCTGTGATGGATGGATTTACTCCACCGAATTCACCAAATTGCCTGAGGTCCTGCACCCTGCTGGCCGGATCATTTTTTTCCATAGTCTACTGGTTTTAGTTAGTGCCGGGATGTCCTGGCATGGCAGGACAAATTTAGCGGAATTGAATCACAAATTAACGGCTCTGCAACACATCCTGAAGACAATAATTCCACTTTTCTTTGTATTTTGTTAGATCGTGAGCTCAAGTATCCGATTTAGCCTTATTGCAGGAATATTGTTCCTGACCTTCTCCGGATTTCAAGGACCGGAGATTCTTCAGGACGATTCGGTTTATTCAGGTACGGTCAGTTCAGATTCGGTGTTTTATTTTAAGGGCCGTGTTCTTGGGTCAGAGGGCAGGAAACCAATTGCCTTTGCTCATGTAATAAATACCAGAAGGAACACCGCAACAATTTGTGACACACTGGGTTATTTCTTTTTACGTGTCAGAATGCTGGACACCGTTAATATTACTGCAATTGGATTTGCACCGGTACAGGTTGTGATAACCGACAGCCTGCAATCCCTTGAAAAACTACCGGATATATTCCTGCGTGATTTCAGCTATACCATTGAGGGAGTAATGATCAATCCGCTCGGTTCATATCAAACTTTCCGAAGTCGTGTGATAAACCTGGAATTGCCACCATCAAAGTATGAGATTAATCCTACCGTGTTAATGGATATAGATGAAGGAACGGACACCCTTGATATGGTCGAGTACCCTGCTATGAGTCCCGTTACAGCCCTTTACAACTGGTTAAGCAAGGAGGGCAGGGAAAAGAGGAAATACAAAATGATTATTGAACAGGAACAGTTTGAGAAAGATATAGCATATAAATACAGTCCCCTGATCGTTTCCGGAGTGACCGGTTATGCCGGTTTTGAGCTTTACTATTTTATGGATTTTTGTAGGTTCAGTAATAAATTTCTGGATGAGTCAGACCGGTATGAGATCAGGGATGCTGTTGTAGAAAAACAAAAGATTTATGAAGCCTTGAATGAGGATTAGCTATCCTTGGGACAGGAGTAAAATATATTATTATGCCAGCAGAAATTCCAGTATACCAGGATGTAGTAAAGGCACATGATAGGATCCGGGGTTATGTGCACAGGACACCAGTACTTACCTCAATCAGCCTGAACGAGATGTTTGACGCATCTTTTTTTTTTAAATGTGAAAACCTGCAAAAGGTCGGCGCCTTTAAGTTCAGGGGTGCCAGCAACGCAATTCTCTCACTGTCGGATGAAGAAAAAAGCAGGGGGGTCGGCACCCATTCTTCAGGCAATCATGCTGCAGCGCTTTGCCTGGCTGCAAAGATGCAGGGAATCAAATCTTATATAGTAATGCCACGAAATGCCCCTGAGATTAAAAAGATCGCGGTTGAATCCTATGGAGGCATTATCAGCTTCTGTGAACCAACCCTGGAGGCCAGGGAAAAGGGGATGGATGAGGTTGTTGCAAGAACCGGGTGCACTTTTGTTCCTTCATATGATCATCCGCATATTGTATGTGGACAGGGAACGGCGGCCAAGGAACTGATCGAAGATGTCGGGGAACTTGATATTGTAATCGGACCAGTGGGGGGAGGGGGACTCATAAGCGGGACCTCAATCAGTACCAAAGGTATGCTTCCGGGAGCCCGGGTCATTGCAGTTGAACCTGCAGGGGCAGATGATGCTTACCGGTCATTTAAGAGCGGAAAAATTGTCCCTTCCGTAAATCCAAATACCATCGCTGATGGATTGCTTACCTCCCTGGGTGAGCTTAATTTCAGGGTTATTATGAAACATGTGGATGAAATAGTAACGGTTTCGGAGGAATCCATAATTGAAGCTATGAGACTGCTCTGGGAAAGGATGAAGATTGTGGTTGAACCTTCCGGAGCTGTTCCCCTGGCAGGTATTCTTGAAAAGAAGATTGAAACCGGCGGAAAACGAATTGGACTGATCCTTTCAGGTGGCAACGTAGATTTGGCGAGGCTTCCATTCTGAATCAAAAAAGTCATTCATGATCCACCCTCAAGAAGGCCCGGTTTTTTGAACCCATCCCCTTATCTGTTCCCCGAGTAACTCCTTCTCTTTGAATTTAAGATACCCGGTTACCGGAAAATGATCGGAGAGTTTGACTTTATTCCTTCGAAAATGCATGGCTTCAAAAGTATCCCCAAAAAGTATATAATCGATTCGGTATGAGGGGAATTTGCCATTATAGGTTCGCCCCATTCCCCAGCCACTTTCTGAAAAAGCATCCAGGAGATCTCCTCTGATCCGATGATATGTGTATGATACAGGGGTGTCATTGAAATCTCCGCAGACAATTACCGGATGTGGACTTCCCTCAATATGATCAGCGATAAGATCTGCCTGAGCAGCTCTTTTGATGAAGGCATCCCTGAGACGGTATGAAATATCCTTTATCTCCTCCATCTGCTGGTTATCATACCTGAATTTCAGACTGTCAATAAAACGGTAGTGCTGTCTGTTCAGTCGTACGGATTGAAGGTGCATATTGTAGATTCGCAGGGTGTCTTCGAAAATCTTTATATCTGCATAGCTACAGACACTCAGTGAGCTGTTAAGTTCAACCCGCCCGCTGGCAATAATGGGATAATGGCTGAATATGGCGATACCGTATCTGGCCTGCGAGTTGCTTATGATATACTCAATGTGACGATATGGAGTCCGTTCAAATGCAGCATATATATCTTCATATCTGAACTTTCCACTTTCTGTGCAATAATATTCCTGCAGACAGAGGATGTCCGGATCGTCCTTCCGCAACAGATCAATGATTTCCTCTCTGGCAGCGGGATTGTCAGTCCAGTGATAACGGTCAAAAGCTCTCACGTTATAGGAGATGATTTTCATCTGCCTCTCCGATATTCGCTCACCACGGCTCAGGTTTTCAAATTGAGCCCGGTGAAAGAGTGCACCCGGATGCAAACTGATATTTTCCACAAGGGTATGCCATCCAACCAGTATCGCGAGAAAGGAAATGATAAGTTCCCTTTTTTTCCGGAGGATCCAGAAACCCATGAAAAAAATGTTAATAACAAGTATGTATGGATAAGCCAGTCCCATAAAAGACGGTCCCCAGAACCTCTCGGGACTCATATTGGGAGAAAGGGATGACAGTACCAGGAGTATGGCAAATAAGAGGTTTGTATAACCGATCAGTCTTCGAAGAATCTTTTTCAAATCCGGATATTTGGTAGTGTGATTACCAATTTAGGAATAATTTGACATGCCGGTACTACTTTTTTATGAACGCAGACTCAGGTAACTATTTTTTGCTCTGGCGGAATAGGACTTCCTTTTCACTGGCTGACAGGCTGCTATACCCTGATTTTGCAATCTTATCCAGGATCCGGTCAACATTCTTCTGCTCATCACCCTTTCGTTTATTATAATCCAGGTCTGTTTCTGACTTCTTGTATGCTACCCTGATCTTGGGTTTGGGCCTGAAGAATGCAAATAGGTTTTCAAGAAATCGATTGAATCCGCGGGTAATGTCTTTACCCTGTTTATATCTGTAGGCATAGAAATATCCAAAAACTGCCCCACCGATATGTGCGATCTTCCCTCCGGCATTATCAGAGATTTCAATAAGGGTGGAAAGGAAGAATACAGCAATGGCAACATATATGATTTTTACCCTTCCGATGAACATGAGGTTCCAGTTATAATTTGGAACATACACCGCTATCGCAATGGAAACTGCAGTGACTGATGCTGAAGCACCCAGGGCAATGGACAGGCCAATGTCATTCGTAAATACAGGCAGGAGGTTAAACGCCGCAATGTAGAAAATGGCACCTGATAATCCGCCGAGCAAATAAACACCAACAAGCTTTTTACCATCAAAGTATTCAAGGAAGACTTTTCCAAACCAGAAAAGCCATAAAAGGTTAAACAATAAATGAATAAATCCTTTATGAGTGAACATATAAGTGATAAGGGTCCAGGGTTTACGGGCCAGAATTGAGAGGTCAGCAGGCACAGCAAGCTGTATAAGAAATTGGGAGTAACCTCCATGGCTGTTGGCCAGATAGAAAATTATCTCCACAAGATTAACCAGGACAAATACAGCAAGGTTAAAATAAATTAGCCTTGTCAGCGTCGATCCCTTTTTGAAGGAGTCCTTTATTTCATCAATGATTGACATCTTACAATTTTAATAGAAATCCTGCCGGGTGGTATTCCAGTATTTGATGAGGATAAACCCAAAAAGCATACCTCCCAGATGTGCAAAATGGGCTATGTTGCTGCTTGACCAGGACAATCCCGCAATAAGCTCGAGGACCCCCATGCCGATTACCATGTATTTGGCCTTTATCGGGAACATTGGAAGAAAGATCAGCATCAGTGGCATATTTGGAAAGATCATGCCGAAGGCAAGCAATATCCCGAAAATAGCACCGGAGGCTCCCACAGTAGGAACATTGATTCCTGATCCCGGTGTATTCAGCCAATTATCAACCATGATAATGGCCTGGTCTGCATAGGATGCATTCCCCGGATTATTATCCCATGCCCTGATGAAACTTATTACTTGCTCGGTGGGCCTTCCTACATAATCCTTTATAAAAAGATCAAACAGTTCGGGTGAGGGGGTATTGCTAAAAGCTGCTGCATCCCTGAGCATTGGACCCAGTTCCAGGTGCAGAACCAGCATGTGAATGGCTGCCGCTCCAAGCGCTGTAAAAAAGTAATAGATTAAGAATCTTTTTCCTCCCCATACCTGTTCAAGAATGCGGCCGAACATCCAGAGCATAAACATATTCATGAATATATGCCAGTGGTCTCCATGCATGAACATATAAGTGACAATCTGGTAGGGACGGAAGTACTCGGACTTAAAATAATACAGGCCGAGTACCTGGTTGAGGTTGGTATTGGCGGTACTTCTAAGTAGCATGAAAGCCAGGAACATCAAAATATTGATGATCAGCAGGTTTTTAACTACGGGTGGTATATTTGCAAATGGTCTTGACCTGAATATGTTCATCTTTCCTCTAATTAAACAACTTCTCAATATCCTCCATGGGCTGGATCCTGAAAACAGCTTTACCATCAGAAGTAGTTCCCGGCTCAGAACAGGCAAACAACTGGTCCATTATTTCCCTCATCTCTTCCTGCTGCAATACCTTACCGGCCCTGATCGAACAGTTTTTCGCCATAGCAGCGGCTACTTTGTGCCCGGATTCCTCCCTGATGTCCGCTTCCCTTTCCTTATAATCGCTGATAAACTGCTCTATCCAGCCTTTCGGATCCTCCATGTTTAAGTCTGCCGGGGCTCCTTTGATTTCCACTGAATGCCCTCCGGCATCATGGATATCGAATCCCAGCCTGCAAATATCGTCAAATATTTCAATTAACAGTGCATGGTCTCCCGCGTCCAGATCAACTTTCTTGGGATAGAGTTCCTGCTGTGCCACTGCCTCCTTCTGTTTCATTGACACTATGTATTTTTCATACAGGATACGCTCATGGGCCCTTTTCTGATCCACTACCATCAAACCCGATTTCACAGCCAGTAGAATGTACGTTCTTTTGAACTGCAGAAGGTTGGCAGGCTCTCCGAGGGGACCGGCGCTTTCCTGCATGGCTTCGCTGATTGTTGCTTCAGCCTTTTCAAGATCCCTGTAGAGGCTCTCCCAGTTTGTAAGATTTTCCTTGTTGCCCTGATTGTAGCCTGAGGAAGATCCCCCGGATTTCATATCCTCATCAAATGGGTTATAATCAGGATTGATTTTATCCTGAGGGATTATGATGTGAGTATCTTTTTTCAGGATGGGAATGTCAATGTCCCCTTCCCGGTCAAAATCGAGGGAGGGAATCATGCTGTGCTTACCCAGGACTTCCCTGGTGGCAGCATGGACGATCTGGTAAATGGATCTCTCATCTTCAAACTTGACTTCGGTCTTTGTTGGATGGATATTAATGTCTATTGATTCAGTGGATGCATCGAAGTAAAGAAAATACGAGGGAATCGTATCCGGGGGGAGAACCCGTTCGTATGCTGCCATTACTGCCTTGTGAAAATAGGGGTGCCGCATGTAACGGTTGTTCACAAAGAAAAACTGCTCACCGAAAGATTTCTTGGCCGATTCAGGTTTTCCTATATAACCACTAAGGGTAACGATGCTTGTTTCATTGCGGACCGGCAGGAGCACCTGGTTAAGGTTTTTGCCGAAAACATTTATGATCCTCTGCTTTATCTGGGATGCCTGCAGGTTGTATATCTCAGAAGCATTATGGCTGAGATAGAAACTGAGTCCTGGATTGGTAAGCACTACCTTGTAAAACTCGTTTACAATATGCCTGAATTCTGTAGTATTTGCTTTGAGGAACTTTCTTCTGGCAGGTACATTGTAAAAAAGGTTTTTTACCTGGAAGTTGCTTCCTGTGGAACAGGAAACAGGCTCCTCTGATTGTACTTCGGAACCATTTATCCGGATTTCCGTGCCCAAATCATCTCCTACCCGCCTGGTTTTTAGTTCCACCTCTGAGATAGCAGCAATTGATGCCAGGGCTTCCCCCCTGAATCCAAGGGTGCGGATGGCAAACAGATCTTTGGCATTCGTAATCTTTGAGGTTGCATGCCTTTCAAAAGCCATCCTTGCATCTGTAGGTGACATCCCGCAACCATTGTCCACTATCTGAATCAATGTGCGGCCTGCTTCCTTGATATTAACTTTAATTGTTGTAGCGCCTGCATCGATAGCGTTTTCCATCAATTCCTTGACCACCGATGCGGGACGTTGTATGACCTCACCTGCAGCAATCTGGTTGGCAACTGAATCGGGTAAAAGTTTAACGATATCAGGCATTCCCTCAGGCGAAAAACAAGAAGTACGCAATTGCAATCAGGAAAGCCATTATAATGATCAACCGGGTGGATGAGTAATTCTGGGTCTTTTTTCTTCTTCCGTAATTATATGAAAATGAACCCTTACGCAGACTCCGGACAGATTGTGAACCCTTCCCTATTCCATATTCCTGTTCGATATCTTTAATCCTTTCCTCCAGTCTTTCCTTTTGCTCATCATAATAGATTGGCTGGTAGTGAAACTGCTTGTGTTGAGGTATTCTGAAGAATCTGGGCATTCCCATAATCTGATCATTTTTTGCAAAGATATCCAATATATTTATAAAACGATTAGCCCGGATAAATTGTTGGATGGCATGTATTGTATTTTACCCATGTAAAGATTATCTTGGACTAAAATGATACAGTCAGGCCGATACCTATCCGGGCAGCCGGCTGATAACCTCTAAAAACTGAAAAATGGAAGTAACACGAATTTTTGATCTGCTTGACAGATACAAGGAAAATTTCATTAAAGATGATGCACTTGTCACCAAAAGAGACGGTGGGTGGGTCAAGTTCAGTACCGAACAGTACATCCGGAATTCATACCTGATTAGCTATGGATTGCTCGCAATGGGAATTAAAGAAGGTGATAAGGTCATCACAGTTACCAATAACAGGCCAGAATGGAACTTCCTGGACATGGGTATAAACATGGCGGGCAATATACATGTTCCCGTTTTTACCTCCTTAAGTGAATCAGAATACAAACATGTACTTGATCACTCCGATGCGAAGGTGGTTTTTATTTCTGATAAGAAACTCTATGAAAAAATTTCCCCGATTGCAGCTTCTGTTAAGAATGGGTTAGACGTGTATACATTTGATGTTGTGGAGGGAGCCAAAAGCTGGGAGGAGGTTCTGGCACTTGGAGAGAAGGAGGAAAGCAATTTCAAAGACACGGTAGAAAATATTAAAAAGAAGGCAAAACCCGAAGACTGTGCTACCATAATCTATACCTCGGGAACAACAGGTACCAGCAAGGGTGTTATGCTTTCTCATAATAGCCTGATTAGGAATTTTATTGCAGCGACCGAAATTTTTCAATTGAGTTCTGGAGATAAATTCATGAGTATACTTCCCCTTTGCCACGTTGGCGGGCGAATGGGGAATTACCAAAATCAGTATTCAGGCAGTAGTATTTATTATGCCGAAAGCATGGCCACCATTGCCGTCAATATGAGGGAAATACAACCTGATGGTTTCGACACAGTCCCCCGAATCCTGGAAAAAATCTATGATACCGTGATATCCAAGGGAAAGAAGCTTAGCGGAGTGAAAAAGAAGATTTTTTTCTGGGCAGTAAAACTCGGATTGAAGTATAAGCCTCCCGGAGAAAGCAGCTGGTTCTACAGGAAAAAACTCGGCCTGGCCGACAAGCTGATTTTTGTCAAGTGGAGGGATGCCCTCGGAGGCAAAGTCAGGATCGCCGGATGCGGTGGCGCAAGCCTTCAGCCCCGTCTTGAACGGATTTTCTGGGCGGCCGGAATCAAGATCATGAATATGTATGGTTTGACTGAAACATCCCCTATCATTACAATCAACCGCCAGGAGAAACCACTGCTTAAGCTTGGTACTGTTGGAGCCCTGATTGATGGGGTAGAAGTTAAGATCGCTGAAGACGGTGAGATCCTGTGCAAGGGTCATAATATTATGATGGGTTATTATAAGGACCCCGACCTTACTGCATCCGCTATTGATTCAGAAGGCTGGTTTCATACCGGGGATATCGGGAAATTGGAAGAAGACAGGTATCTCTGCATTACGGACCGAAAAAAGGAGATTTTTAAATTATCGAATGGAAAATTTGTAGCCCCCCAGCCCATTGAAAACAGGCTAAAAGAATCACTCTATATTGACCAGCTTATGGTTGTCGGTGAGAATGAGAAATTTGCCTCTGCCATTATCTCATTAAATATATCATATATCAATGAATGGTTCGAATCGATGGGAAAGACTGCTCCGGATCAGGACAGCATCATCGATCAGCCCGAAGTTATTAAGGCGATTGGTGATGACGTTAAAAGATTAAATTCCGAGCTTAGTGAGCCAGAACGTATTCTCAGATTCAAACTGGTCAGTGACGAATGGACACCGGCAAGCGGAGAATTATCGCCCACCTTGAAATTAAGACGCAAATTTATCGCGGAGAAATACAACACTCTGCTTGAGCAGATATATCCATCAAAAACCGGATCATAAATTCAGGCAGCAGCCTGGAAATCTATCGTTATGAAGATCATCCCAGTTACAGATAAAAAAACCAGGAAGGAATTTCTTGATGCAGCCCGCCGGATCTATAAGGGAGACGATACCTGGGTCTGTCCCCTCGACGTCGAAATTAATTCCATATTTGATCCCGCTGTCAATGCCTATTTTACACATGGTGAGGCCACCCGTTGGATTTTGAAGGATAATGATGACCAGCTTATCGGGAGAATTGCTGCCTTTATAAATTCAAAGGCTAATGAAATGCTTAAGACCTCAACCGGAGGAGTTGGATTTTTCGAATGCATTAACGATCAGGAAGCTGCAAACCTACTTTTTGACACAGCAAAAGAATGGCTTGTTGAAAGGGGAATGGATGCCATGGACGGGCCTGTAAATTTTGGAGAAACCGATAAGTACTGGGGACTCCTGATCGATGGGTTCACCCACCCCTCTTATGAAATTAATTACAACTATAAATACTACCAGGAACTTTTTGAAAATTACGGCTTTCAAACCTACTACAAGCAGGAGGGTTTTCACCTGGATGTGACCAAACCCATGCCTGAGAGATTTACAAAGATTGCTGAATGGGTTTCTAAAAAACCAGGGTATGAATTCAAACATTTTGAGTGGAAACAGCAAAAGAAATATGCAAATGATTTTGCTGAGGTATTCAATACGGCCTGGCCCACGTTCAAACCTGATTTTACTCCTCTCAAACCAGAGTATATCGATAAAACCATTACAAAGGCAAAAGCTATCATAGAGGAAGAGTTTGTCTGGTTCGCGTACCACGATGGCAAACCAATTGCAATCTATTTTATGTATCCTGATGCTAACCAGATACTTAAGCATCTTAATGGAAAACTCCATCTGATTAATAAGCTCAGGTTTCTCTACTTCAAAAAGAGGAAGACAATGACCAGGGCAAGGGGTGTTCTGATGGGGGTTGTTCCTAAATTCCAGGGACTGGGATTGGAATCGGCGATTATATTGAAACTGGTTGAGGTCTTCGCCAGGAAACCGCATTACACGGAGATTGAGTTTTCATGGGTGGGGGATTTCAATCCAAAGATGCGAAAGGTTTTCATGTCTGTCGGTACTGTGTCTGCCAAGCATTATATTACCTACCGCTATCTTTTCGATCGGAACGCGGAATTTAAACGCTACCCGATACCGGATGTAAAGGATTAATTTCGAACTAACACCATGTCTGTAGCCATGGCTAAACGGATCAATCAGTAAATGAATTTTGATGTTATTGTGGTTGGCGGGGGACTCGGGGGACTCACAGCCGGTGCGAAACTGGCGAAGGAGGGCAGGAAGGTTCTTTTGCTCGAACAACATGACCGGCCCGGTGGCTGTGCCACTACATTCAAGCGAAAAGATTTCATCATGGAAGTCGGTCTGCATGAAATGGACGGGCTTGATGCCCGCGATATGAAAACCAGGATCTTCCGTGATCTGGGAGTCTTCGATGAAGTCACCTTCCTGAAGGTCCCTGAATTCTACCGCTTTGTGAACGGGCGCTACGAATTTGTAATGCCTCATGATCCTGAGCTCGCAATTTCATCGCTCATTGAAGTTTTTCCCTCCGAGGAAGAAGGTATCCGGGCCTATTTCGAGAGGATAATGAATGCAAGGAAGGTTATTAAAGAGACCGCAGGAGAACCTGAAGGCAATGTAGGGGACTATCTCGACTCGATCATCAGGGACGAGGACCTGAAGCTGATCCTGCTTGGCAACCTGGGTTATTTTCATGATGATCCGTATACACTCTCACTTAATTACTATTCGGTTGCACAGGGAAGTTATTTTTCCGGTGGAGGAAATTTTATACAGGGAGGATCTCAGGTTCTTTCCAATTTTCTTGCAGACAGTATTGAGAAAAATGGGGGGAAGGTCCTGTTGAAACATCTTGTAACCAACCTGCTCATGGAAGGGCAAAGGGTCACCGGGGTGGAATACAGACCGGCCGGAAAAGATGATCAGGGATCAATTCAGGCATTTGGGAATGAAATTGTTCTCAATGCCTCCATACCATCCTTGTTGAATTTCAGCCTGCCTAATGCATATTTGGAGAATCTGAAAAAGGAAGTATCTGTCCGCGATATCGGTGCATCCCTTCTGACCGTATATTTCGGATTCAACAAATCTTTGAAAGAGATCGGCAGCGGAAATTATTCCTATTTCCTTTATGACCCTTCTGTAAACAGCCAATCTGATATAAAAGAAAATAACAGTGGAGCATTTGAGCAACGGAGTTTCACTTTCGTTGATTACGGTCAGGTAGATTCAAGGCTGGCTCCTGAAGGCAAATCTGTAGGGGCGGTCTGCTGTATTGATTATCCCGATCAGTGGAATGGACTCAGCAAGGAAGAATACAGGCAAAAGAAGGAGCATGTCGCTCAGCTATTCATAGACAGACTTGAGTCTCTCATTCCGGGTTTCAGGGATGCAGTGGAATTTTATGAGGTAGGAACCTCATTGACCGTTGAGCGTTATACACTGAATCCTGAGGGGGCAGTTTACGGGTTTGCGCAGTCACCCAAAAGAGTCGTACTCGATGAGATATCCTCTCTCCCGGGACTTCATTTCGCTTCTGCCTGGAGCAAGATCGGGGGAGGGTTCTCCGGAGCTATTTTCAATGGCTATATGGCTGCAATCAAGATTTTGCGGGGCTGAAAAAATTTAATATTATACCCACGATAAGTCCCGCGATGCACAATCCAATTGCATATATAACAAGACTGGTGGAGATCCCAAACAATATGGCCGGAACAACCACACCTATTAGACAAAAGGCGATTGAGAAGTTTACGCTATGCCTGTTGATTTTCGGGTAAATCCAGATTACCACTGTAAGGAATCCAAGAGACATTGTCAGGGACACGAAGAAGAACGTGGTATCCACAATATCTTTCAGCACCAGGGCCAGTGAGATACCAAGTATCATTAATACCACCATACTTATACGCATGGTGGTCTTCAGTTTTTCCTTCTGGGTCAGTCCCGTTTTTTCAAGAAAGTCCTGCGTCACCGATGCAGCCGTCGTAAACATATATGTATCGGCCGACGATGAGATTGATGAGTAGATTATCACAACGGACAATCCTGCAAGTCCCACAGGCAGCAGCTTGCTGAATCC
>DRHS01000293.1 GCA_011053095.1 Bacteroides sp. | reverse complement strand
CCTCTTTTGTGCGATGACAGGTTTGCAACCATGGTTCCAAGAGCAATACCCAGTGAGCCCATACAGGCTGAGATGGATCCTCCGCCGGGTGCAGGCGATTCTGAGGCAGTTTCCTCCATGAAGTTTTTAACAGTCATTTCGGCCAGCCTTGCCCGGCCTTTCTCCTCGATCATGTAATCAATGATTTTTTCTTCCGGTTTAAAGGGATAAAGATCATCCAGCCCCATGGACTTAACAGCAATCTTTATGAGCTCCGGGTCTGATACCCCCAGCGAGCGTTTCTGTTTTCTCAGAAAATATCGTCCTGCATCAAGCATAGCTTTGAGGGGAATGAGTCCCACAAGCTCCGAACCACTAACCCTGACTCCCCTGGCCTCCGCTCTTTTAAATACCTCATCAAATGCCACATGAACCGGAGTTACCGATATATTGGTCAGGTTCATGGAGATCTGGGCAACACCATATTCCTCGATGAACCAACCTATGGCTTTAACTTCTTTTAGGGCCCCTGGTATCATTACCGGATTCCCCTGCTTATCCTTCAGTATGTTGCCTGTCAGGGAATTCCCTTCACGCTTTGCCCTGCCACGTTCTCTGACATCAAAGGCAATTGCATTGGCGCGCCGGGTTGAGGTTGTATTCAGGTTTACATTAAAAGCAACAAGAAAATCCCTGGCCCCGACTGCAGTGGCCCCTGTGGCAGGATTAAAGGCCGGGGGACCGAAATCCGGTGCCCATCCGGGATCGGCAAGCTTCTTTTTGAGTCCCTCATATTCACCACTTCTAACCATAGCCAGGTTCTTCCTTTGTACGCTCAATGCTGCTGATTCATAGCAGTATATGGGTATGTTCAACTCGTTTCCTAGCCTTTCTGCCAGTTTACGGGCATATTCAACCGTTTCTTCCATGCTTATGTTTGAGACGGGTATCAGTGGACAAACATCTGTGGCTCCGAACCGCGGATGCTCCCCCTTATGCTTGCTCATATCAATCAGTCCGGCGGCCTTCTTTATTCCCCTGAAGGCAGCCTCAATCACAGCATCCGGTTCGCCAACAAAGGTGACAACGGTCCGGTTTGTGGCTTTACCCGGATCAATATCAAGCAATTTCACACCGTCTACGGTCTCTATCTCATCAGTGATCTGCCTGATTATCCCCATATCCTGTCCCTCGCTGAAATTCGGAACACATTCAATTATCTTTTTCATAGCTCATAGTCCTTTTTATACTCTATACTGCCATTGAGGATTACAGTATCTACCAGGTCAGACCCGTAGGCATAGGGCAGATAATCAAATCCGGGAACCTCCCCTGTAATTATAAGGTTGGCCTTTTTTCCCCTGCTGATACTGCCATGAGTTTCATGGAGCCCCATAGCATATGCAGAGTTCAGGGTTACTGCGTGCAAAGCCTCAGCTGGGAGCATTCGCATCTGTATACATGCGAGTGACATAACCAGTTTCATATTCCCTGATGGAGAACTGCCGGGATTAAAATCAGATGCCAGTGCGACCGGCAGTCCCGCATTGATCATCTCACGAGCCGGAGCATATTTTAGTCCCAGAAAAAATGAAGCCCCTGGCAAGAGGGTTGGCATGGTATCAGAGTCTAACAGGCAGCGTATCTCTTCAGCTCCTGTGAATTCCAGGTGATCGACTGACAGTGCCCCATATTTAATACCTGTTTGTATCCCGCCTGAGAAATCAAGTTCATTGGCATGTATCTTGGGCTTCAATCCATGGCTGATCCCAGCCTCCAGGATACGTTCGGTTTGCTTGACGGTAAAGAATCCCCGATCGCAGAACACATCGATATAATCTGCCAGGCCTTCCTCAGATACCGCAGGTATCATCTCGCTGACAACCAGGTCAACATACCTCTCAGTATCTTTCCGGTATTCAAGGGGAAATGAGTGGGCACCAAGGAAAGTTGCCCTGATATCAAGAGGAGTGGTTTCCTTCAGACGCCGGATTACACGCAGCATCTTCAATTCTGAATTGGTATCCAGTCCGTAGCCGCTCTTGATCTCCACAGCTCCTGTACCCATTTTTAGAATTTCTTTTACCCTGGCGTGGGACTGCCTGTATAATTCATCTTCATGGGTTTCACGAAGCAATGCAGCCGAATTCAGTATTCCCCCACCCCGTTTAGCTATTTCCTCATAGGAGAGTCCCCTGATCTTATCTGTGTATTCGCCCTCCCTGCTCCCTGCATAGACAAGGTGGGTATGGGAGTCGCAGAAAGCAGGTATTACCATTTTCCCCGAGGCCGACAATTCCTGTAGCCCGGACATGGTTTTCCGAATACGGGTGAGTGCTGGGTCACTCATCGTACCAAAATTCCGAATTTTCCCCTCCGAGATATGCAACCATGCATTTTCAATTGAATCCAACTCAGACATTTGCTCACCTGCAACAAATGGACGGGATTCGGACTCAGTCGGCAACAGGGTTTTTATATTCGATATCAGTAAATCCATAAATCAAATATGTTTTCCGGTATGTTATAAAATAATCAGCCGCTAACCAAAGGCATGGATAAGATATCCCATAAGAACACCAATGTAATTACCAACTGCATAGCCTAGAAGACCTATGATCATTCCAGGTATAATGATATCCCGATTTTTAAGCGCGGATGCAACAACCGGCACGAAGGGCGGTGACATGGAAAGGGCCACTGAAATGATCAGGAAATTATCCACATCTACCTTGAATAACTTTGAAAGCAGTCCATGCAGCAGAAGCGCCCCCGGCACTACCAGTATGATGTAAATTAACAGTGGTAAAGAATCCAGGCTGAACATACTGATGTCGGCCATAGAGGCAAAGATCAGGCAAAAGATAAGGATAAGATATATTCCGCCCTGGAATGACTTTTCAATATTATGGATTCTGGGTACGAAGGATGCGGCTATCCCAAGTGTGGTAATACCCATAATAACAAGGGCAGTATTTATTTCTTTGAAAAAAAGTTGGCTGATTCCTGCAGATATGCCCAGGATCAGTATGGCCAATCCAAGAGTACCCAGCAAAGGAAAAAATATCCGCCGGGAGAATATGCCATCGTAGGTCTCATATTTCTCATGATAGGATTCACCGGATTCTCCAACATTTTCTTTGTCCACTGCCTTGTAAGGCCGCATGAACAACAGGAAAAACCTCTGAGCCACAGTCATCAGGAACAACAGTGTAAAGGCGCCAACAACCAGATCATAGGTCTGTGTAAGAATAAACAAATCCGGCTCCATATCAAGTGCAAGGCTTATGGCCGCGGCATTGGGTGCTCCTCCTGAATAAAAACCGATAAGCACACCGGCTACCTTCCAAATCTCGGGAATCACATCCCTGTAGATAAAGTATCCGATTACCACCATAACAATGACAGAAACAATGCCAAGTACCAGAGACAGCAGGGTATTTCCTGCCATGGAAACCCATTTCCTGATATCCAGTGAAAAAAGCAGCATGGGGATGGCCAGAATTACGGCGCCGGAATACAGTGACTCCTGGAATTCAGCGATTCCATCAGGCAATATGCCTATGTTCCCGATAAGGAGTCCCACACCATAACAGATAACAACGGTACCAACCTTATTAACTACAGTAAACTTTTTATCCAGGTAGATTACCAGGGCCGGGAAAAGGAAATAAAAAAGTGCCAGAATAACAGTTCCCATTTATCTCAGTATTGGTTTTACTCAGATAAATATAAGAAATTCTGAAAAACCGGCTAACCAGGTGTGGTTCCAGCTACTGTCATCAGGATCAATCACATTCATTAAAACTCTTATTGTACTGGTCAATGGCTTTCAGACTCATTGCCATGCTCGAGAATCCGCCGTCATGGAAAAGGTTTTGCATGGTAACCTTTCTTGTAAGGTCGGAAAACAGTGTAACACAATAATCGGCACAATCCTCTCCCGTGGCATTCCCAAGAGGGGACATTCGCTCGGTAAAGTCGATCAGTGTATCAATGCCCTTCACTCCGCTTCCCGCGGTGGTGATGGTGGGGGACTGCGAAACTGTGTTCACGCGGATCTTTTTATCCCGACCGTAAATATATCCGAAGCTTCGTGCAATGGACTCAAGCAGGGATTTTGCATCTGCCATGTCATTGTACCCGACCAGGGTCCGCTGAGCAGCCACATATGAAAGGGCTATTACGGATCCGTAATCAGCTATGGCATCATGCTTGCGCGCGAGTAGCAATAATTTGTGAAAAGACAGGGCTGATATATCAAGGGTCTTAAAGAAATAATCATAATTCAGGGCATCGTAAGGGAGTCCCTTTCGGACGTTGGGGGACATACCTATGGAATGCAGGATAAAATCAATCTTTCCACCCAGTATCTCCATAGACCTCAGCAGTACATTTTCAACATCTTTAAGGCTGGTGGCATCGGCCTCGATTATTTCAGCTCCGGTCTTTTCAGATAATTCACCCAGTGTGCCAAGCCGCAGAGCAACTCTTGTGTTCGAAAGGGTGAATTCTGCACCCTCTTCATGTGCTTTTTCCGCCACTTTCCAGGCGATCGACATATCATTAAGGGCTCCAAAAATGATTCCTTTCTTACCTTTTAACAATCCGTAGGCCATTATGTTTTGTTTTTTATGCTAATCAAAGATACTAATTAGATTTACTTTAAATAAGGATGTCAGTTCAGCAGTTCCCGTGCATTGGAGATGGCTGCTTCCGTAAGTTCTTCACCGCTGAGCATGCGGGCTACTTCAAGCACTCGTTCTTCGTTGCTGAGCCGCCGAATGCCGGTAATCTCACCCCCACCCTCATCGGATTTATAAACCAGGTAATGCTGATCTCCCTTTCCGGCCACCTGAGGGAGGTGGGTAATATTAACAATCTGTTTGCCCTTGGACATTTTTTTCATGATACCCCCTACCTTATCCGCTATTTCGCCAGACACCCCTGAATCAACCTCGTCAAAAATTATTGTAGGCAACTCAAGTGAATCGGAAAGCAGGGACTTAATTGTAAGCATGAGCCTTGACAATTCGCCCCCTGACGCAACCCTGGAAATTTCCCTTGCCTGCATATCCTTGTTTGCAGAAAAAAGAAATTCTACCTCATCCCTGCCGTCTGCTGTAAATTTTTCCAGTTCATGTCTTGAGACCCTGAATGCAGCATTCGGAATTCCCAACTCCTGAAGTATTCCCATTACCTCTTTTTCTATTCCGGGAATAACTTTTTTCCTGCTTGCAGAAAGCTCATCAGACAGGTGTCTCAGTGAAACCAGAGATTCATTCCATTCTTCTTCAAGCCCTGATATCTGCTCTTCGAAGGAAGATATATCAGAAATCTTTGCATCCAGTCCATCCCGGATCTGCATCAGGTCTTTCAGATCATTCACCCCGTGCTTCTGCATTAGGCTGTACAAAAGATCCAGCCTTTCACGAACCATCTGCTGACGGGACGGGTCAAGATCCGTATTGTTTCCTCCCATTTCAGCCTCGGCTGCGATATCTTTCAGTTCTATCCATGCAGACTTCATCCGGTCCGATAGTCCCCCGCCAAGAGGATAATATTCATTAATCGCGGCAAAGGCCTGGATTGCCTTCTGCAGCAAATCACGCACCGAAGCCTCCTCACCGTCCAGGACAGCGTGGACTTCAAGCAGATTCCTCTTGATTTCCTCCGCATGGTCAAGGGTTTGCATTTCCTGTTCAAGGGCTTCCTGTTCATCACCCTCAATTTTTGCATCATCAAGCTGTTTGAACTGGAAGCTCAGGTAATCAAGGTCAGTGAGGGACTGCCGGGCGTTTTCCCGCAGTTCACTAAGCCTGCTTCCCAGTAAGGTATAAAGGCTGAACTGGTCCCTGTAGGCAGCCAGCAGGTTTTGGTTTCCTGCCACGGCATCCACAACCGTCAGCTGGAACCTGTGATCATTCATATTAAGGTTATGGTGCTGGGAGTGTATATCCACCAGCCGGATGCCCAGTTCACGTACCAGCGGCAGGTTGACCGGAGTATCGTTAATAAAAGCACGGGATTTCCCACCGGGTGCAATTTCCCTGCGCAATATCACAGGATCTTCAAAATCAAGGTCGTTTGCTTCAAAAAATCCCTCAAGTCCGTATCCTCCAATCCGGAAGCTCCCTTCGACGAAGCACTTCTTATCCTTATCCTTAAGAACCGAAGTATCTGCTCGGTTCCCGATCAGGAGTCCCAGTGCACCAAGAAGAATGGACTTGCCTGCACCCGTCTCTCCGGTTATAATGGTCAGTCCCCTGTCAAACTCAATCTCCAGATGCCTGATCAGTGCATAGTTCCTGACATGAAGCGTGTTTAGCATAGTTCTGCAGCCCAGCCTGCTTTGGTTAATGAGACAATTACCGGAATCTATGTTATTCTGGATCAGAATCCGGTACTATTTCCTGTTGTAAAGATAAAATTTGTATCGAATTAATTCGAAGCCTGGATCTTGTCGTACTTCGTCTTGTTGGCCGGATCGATCTCCTGAAGGATATTCACGGCCCTGTTCTTCTCCTCCGTAAAGGATTCAGAAAAAATATTGATCATCTCATCGGATTTGGCATCAAGGATCAGCTGAAGCCAGTAAACGAAAGGATCGGGCTTTTCACGATATACCATCTGCAACTTGTCAAGGCTCTCGGCAATAACTGCCCTTCCCTCATTAACCTTTGAATCCATAATATCAAGACCCATGCGATGATAACTGTAATTAAACTCCCTGAGAGGCCTGTATCCGTCGTTCAGAATGTCTGTCACCAACCAGTACCTGTTCTTATGATCAAGGCTTTCGAAAGGCTTCCAACCGCCTTCCCTGGCATTCTGTGCATTCTGAACAATATTCTCAGCCTGCTGGAAAAAGGGACCTCCCCCCAGATAACCATAGGAATCGTAATCAAGTCCGATGATCATATATGCCCAGTAAGCCAGCAAAGATGTCAGATTTGACAGATGCTGAGTAACATCGTACTCCAGGGATTCAAATTCCACGTATCGAAAATGAATATTGTTATCGACAAAATTTATCAGGGTAGTGTTGTAGTTCGTGTTGAAAATAGGCCTTCGTGATTGTATCGTCAGTGTCCCCTTGAACTCATCCGCACTCAGTTGTTCAGTAATATTGAACATAAAATTGACCTCAATCCGCTCATCTATCTGGTAGACATGGTTGGTCCAGTTTGTATTGTTCATAAATTCGTAAACGGCGGTCTGCATGGTCTGAAAGACCTGCTTGTTTGTTCCCTGTATCTGCTGTGAAACAATCTGTACATTGCATTTGAGTTCCTGTGAGTAACCCTTTCCGGGGAACAAAACAAGTACAGCGGCAAGGAGCATGTATATCCTGCTAAACATATTCGAGCAATTTTTCGACGATGTCAAAGGCTACCTCTTTCTTAGTCTTTAACTCAAAAATACGGATATTATTATCCCTTTCCAGGATGCTGATCTTATTTGTATCGAAGCCGAAACCCACCCCCTTATCGTTAAGGGAATTGAGTACTATAAAATCAAAATTCTTACGTTCAAGTTTGCCTTTTGCATTATCCAGCTCATTCGTTGTTTCCAGAGCGAATCCAACAAGAACCTGGTTCTTCTTCTTCAACTTCCCCAGCTCCTTTGCAATGTCCTGGGTTGGCTCAAGTTCCAGTATCCAGGTATTCCCTGTCCTTTTTAACTTTTGCCCGGAACGCTGCATGGGTGTGAAATCCGCTACTGCTGCAGTAAGTATTGCGGCATCGCATTTTTCATAAAGAGTGATACAGCGGCTTGCCATCTCAGCTGCACTGGTTACCCTGTATAATTTAATTAGGGGATTTATTGGGGAAAGATTTACCGGACCGCTCACCAGGAGAACCTCGGCTCCCTCTTTTGCACATGCTTCAGCGATGGAGTAACCCATTTTCCCGGTGGAATAATTACTAATAAACCGAACGGGATCTATTTTCTCCTGAGTAGGTCCGGCATTAATCAGTATCTTTTTGCCTGACAGTCTACCGGACTTATTTTGTTCCTTTTCCACCGGCGGCAGCATCAAAAAAAGGTTTTATCTCCTCAAGGATGATCTCGGGTTCCTTCATACGTCCCTTACCATAAAGTCCACTGGCCAGTTCCCCGGTGCCGGGTTCAATGATATGGTTGCCGTAGGACTTCAATAACTCGATATTTCTAGTCGTGGATGGATGCTGGAGCATGTCAAGATCCATAGCCGGGGCCAGAACTACAGGACATTTGCATGAAAGGTATGTAGTGATAAGAAGGTTATCCGCAATTCCGTTTGCCATCTTTGCCAAGGTGCTGGCGGTTGCAGGGGCGACCAGGAAAAGATCGGCCCAAAGTCCCATATCAACATGAGAATTCCACTGGCCTCCAAGGGAGGAAAAAAAATCAGAAAATACAGGTTTTCCTGAAAGGGCGGAAAGGGTTACCGGGGTAATGAACTCCTTTGCTACCGGCGTCATTATTACCTGGACCTCTGCTCCTTCCTTTACCAGCAGTCGCACAAGCGTGGCTGCTTTGTAAGCTGCAATGCTGGCTGTTATTCCAAGCAGTATTTTTTTACCTTCCAGCATTCCGCTGTATTGTAGTTTATTCTTCAGCCTCTGGTTCAGACATCCTGTAATAGATGTCATCATCGAGGAATTCCTGGGTAGCTATCAGAGTGGGCTTTGGAAGCCGTTCATAATATTTTGAGATCTCAATCTGCTCCCTGTTCTCAAAAACCTCCTCAAGGTTATCTGTATAATAGGCAAATTCCTCAAGTTTGCTATTCAGTTCATGTTTTAATTCCACACTGATCTGATTCGCTCTTTTTGCGACAATCATCACGGTCTGGTAAATATTGAGTGTCTCGCTATCAAGCTGGTTCAGATTCCTGGTAACCGTAGTTACCGAAGCTTTCGATTTTTTATAATCCATAAGTTAAAATATGTACTTCAATTATTGTCCGCTTAAAATATCCCGGGTTCCAATCCTCCCGAGAGCGCCGTTATAAATGCGGTCCGCTTCACGGCGATACCTGCTTTCAGGGAATTCTCCTACAAAAGAATAATATTCATCTACAGTGTCCTGGTACCTTTCAATTTGTCTTTGAGCAATACTGTTTTCAGCCAGGAGAAAATGCGAGCGTAACAGCATAAACATCAATTCTTCCCTGTGTTCTGTGTTTGGATAGTCATTGAGACTATTCTGCAACGCTATGATGGAAGCCTTGTAATCACCAAGGTTATAGTATAGTTTTCCACTCATATAGGATTTCTGCACCAGTTTATTCCTCATCTCATCAATATAGGCCTGTGCTTCTGGAATCCTCTTACTTCCAGGGTTTTGTATAATGAACAACTGGAATGCTCCAATTGCTTTTTCCGTATTATTCTGGTCGAGTGATGGTTTGGGAGATTGCATGTATAAGCAATACGACATCATATATTCTGATTCCTCCGCATATACAGAGTTAGGATAATTCACGGCAAGGTTATTAAAATGATGGCCTGAAAGAATATAATCCCTCTGCATATAATAGCAACGAGCCTGGTAATAATATACAGTATCTGCCTTTGTTGTACCACGGTAAACACTAACTACCTGGTCTAACAGTGTACCTGCTCTCACATACTCCTCATTTTCATAATATTCCAGTGCCTTCTCATATTTGAGGGCATAATCGGAACTTTTTAGAAGTTTTTCATACCCGCTGCATGCCGAAATCAGCAATAACGCTATGATTACCAATGAGATAGTATAAACCCTGCTGAAAAACATCGTGCAAAAATACATTTTTATAGTATGAATTGAAAACGAAACACTTAATATTTACGCAAACAAGGTATTTTTATTGCGGAGAAAAAACATAATT
The DNA here is from genome assembly GCA_011053095.1 of Bacteroides sp. GTDB lineage: Bacteria > Bacteroidota > Bacteroidia > Bacteroidales > SM23-62 > SM23-62. Next base: position 2,447 of record DRHS01000293.1, on the reverse strand, counting down.
TTGTGGCATAATCATCAAAACACATCATCGTGGATCTATTTGACAAAATCAAGAAAGATAAGGGACCGCTTGGTCGGCATCAGGAACTCGGACATGGATATTTTCTTTTTCCGAAACTGGAAGGCGAACTCGCCCCGAGAATGAAGTTTCGCGGACAGGAGGTTCTTAACTGGAGCCTTAATAATTATCTTGGTCTCGGGAACCACCCGGAGGTTCGAAAAGCAGACGGCGAGGCTGCCGTTAAATACGGACTTGCTTACCCCATGGGTGCCAGGATGATGTCCGGGCAAACCGAACAACATGAGAAACTGGAACGGCAACTTGCCGATTTTGTAGGAAAAGAATCCGCCTACCTTCTTAATTTCGGTTACCAGGGAATGACATCCATCATTGACTCACTGCTAACCAGGAACGATGTAGTTGTATATGATTCAGAATCTCATGCCTGTATCCTCGACGGAATGAGAATGCATATTGGGAAAAGATATGTTTTCCAGCATAACGATATTGAAAGCCTGGAAAAACAACTTGAAAGGGCAGAGAAACTCTGCGAAAAAACTTGCGGCGGCATCCTGGTAATAACCGAAGGTGTATTTGGTATGGCAGGTGACCTTGGCGCACTTGACAAAATCGTTGAGCTAAAGAAGAAATTTGATTTCAAACTGCTGGTCGACGATGCCCACGGATTTGGCACAATGGGTAAGACCGGTGCCGGAACGGGTGAACACTTCGGTTGCCAGGATGGTATTGATGTTTTTTTCTCAACTTTTGCCAAATCAATGGCATCCATAGGTGCTTTTGTTGCAGGTGACAAGTTCGTAATTGATTTCCTGATGTATAATATGCGATCCCAGGTTTTCGCCAAATCATTGCCGATGCCTCTGGTAATTGGAGCCATGAAAAGGCTGGAGCTGCTGAAGAATAATCCGGAGATTAAAGACAATCTCTGGAAGATCGTCCATGCGCTACAGGATGGATTGCGGAAGAATGGATTCAACATCGGTGTTACAGAATCACCGGTCACACCGGTATTTCTCGAGGGAGGTCTTACCGAAGCAACTAATGTGATTGCGGATATGCGCGAAAATTACAAAGTGTTCTGTTCCATGGTGGTCTACCCGGTGGTTCCTAAGGGTGTGATAATGCTGAGAATCATCCCCACTGCCGTACATACACTCGAAGATGTTGAATATACCATCAATGCCTTCAATGCGATAGCAAAGAAACTGAAGGAAGGAGCATATCCGAAGGAACATCCCAAAGTTCTTGTCGAGTAAGTTGCCTGACGCCGCGTAAGCTGTGTAGCAACGAATTGACAATGCATTGCTTAGGTCCCAGCTGTGTCACCATAAAGATCAATCTGCAGGCGTGGGGTAAAGCGGAATCCATTCTGAATCGCGAGGCGGGCAGCAAGGTCAGTAGTCTTTGCCAGCAGGTCCGGGGTAGCTCCTACCGGCATTAAAACAACATCATCATTATTTACAAATGAAAGATGCGCCAGAAAATCCCGTTTGATTTCCGCCAGATCTTCTTCTCTTGTGATCACAAACTTTAACTGGAAATCCTTGCTGTATTTTCTTTCCGCTCCTGCTCCCGGCATATCACCGTAATATGATCCCAGATTCATGCAGGCATTGATGTATTTCTGAAGGGCATCGGTATTCCGGCGAAACTTCCTGTGGTCCCGGATATAATTTTCATCAACAGGAACCTCAAGTGCCCTGTTCTTCTCCTTGTCCGGTTCCGAGCTGCTGAGTTTAGGTGATATTGAGAACAAATCTATATATGTAACCAGTTCGGGAATGAATAACACTCCGTTGGTCTCGACAGTGATGTGTACATCAAGTTCTTTCTTCAGTCGCCTGGCAAGATCTGTTAAAGGCAATGGCTGTATGGTAGGTTCTCCTCCTGAGATTACGATGTGCCGGATCTCTCCAATATTGGCTTTAACCGTTGAGACAATATCCTTGGTTTCCCATGCCTCAATCTCATCTGTATGATGTGAAGCATAAGGTGTATCGCAGATGCTTACATCACCAAATGGGGTGGTCCATGTGCAACGAAGATTACAACCGCTGGTCCGTATAAACAGTACCGGCAATCCTACCAGTTTCCCCTCTCCCTGAAGGGTTCCTGGAAAATCATAACCGGTGGACGGGACAGTTTCTTCTCCTGAGGCTGTTTGGGTAATGGGGAAAATACCATTCCTGACAAGGTTTATCTTCATGCGTGACGGATTGTCAGATTAATAAATTCAGAATGGTGTAAAAATAGTAGTTTTATGCATATGGTATATTTATTGTGATCATGTCCCATTTCTAGTTGAAATTCCTTGCTGAGAGGTTCGTTTTTTAATTTCTTCTTTTATGGTTTTTTGCATTTGATTCAATATTCTAAAGTTATTGACTTTTCTCATCTTTAACTCAATCTCCAGCAAAGCCGCCGCT
>DRHS01000292.1 GCA_011053095.1 Bacteroides sp. | reverse complement strand
CGCAACAGAGATTGCTACAACAGAGGTGATGAATATTGTCGATAGTGTCATTAATCGGCATACAAATATGTCAAACAGCCTGGAAGAACTGGAGTCGAAAAGTGAAGAAAGTGTAGATGTAGCTTTTCTAAAGGGAAAAACATCTGAGCTTAAAAAAGAAATTGATGGAAGCCAGGATGATCTTTTCTCTATTATTAATGCTCTTCAATTTCAGGATATAACCACACAGCAGGTAAACAGTATCATTTTAACTATTGATACCGTTAACGAGAAATTATCCGAACTCCTCAAAGGTTTTGACGATGAGGGGATGGGAGTTGGAAGTATCAAACGCGAGGTTGCTTTTGACCCGAATGCCGAGTTCGATTTTGATCGGTCAGCAGAATCCCAGCGTTTGGCGGATGAATATATGAAAATGAAAGATGTCATTGTTGATGCGGAAGATACGTCAGGTTTAGATGTTTCCCCTTATGTAGATAAAGAAAAGACTGAGGAATCTTCTGAATTGGATGGTCAGGAGATTATTTTTGGCAAGGATGGTCAGCCGGATATTAGTTCGATAAAAAACCAGTTGAACTCTAAAGATAAAAAGTAATACCTGCTAAACTGGAAAAATTACAAAAAATTTAGTGAACTTTTAAAAGAACAGAAAGAAGTAGATAAAGCGTTTGCAACTGCCGAGAAAGCAGTCTACCCGAAAGTCCAAGTTGTTATCGGTAATCAACGTATTTTAAATGAAGATACTCTTGGTCCATCGACATTTAAATTGTTTGAAGGTGAAATAATTAAATTTTCAAAGTAATATTCAAAAGGAGGAGTAACTTTGCAGAACCTTAAAATAATTATCGTTGACGATTCGCCGACTATGCGCCGAATACTTGTCAATACAGTACAGAAAGCAGGATTTAGTGATGTGCAGGAAGCTGAGGATGGTAAGGATGCCCTGGCAAAACTCATGGCTGGCGATTTCGACCTTTTAATGACTGATTGGAATATGCCGAATATGGATGGTCTTGAACTTACTACGGCTGTTCGTGAGGATCCGAAATTAAAAGACATTCCTATCCTTATGGTTACAACGAGAAACATGAAAGAGGATATTGTCGGCGCAATTAAACTAGGTGTCAACGGTTATATAGTTAAACCCTTTGATGCGAAGACACTCAGTGTAAAAATAGGTGAAATCATGGATTCAGGGTAGAATGTTCATAGTACACATCATAAATAATATTAATGTTATGTGTCTTTTAATAAATATTTGACAATACCATTGTGCTGACTTTCATAATGAACAAGGTGTATATCCCCGGAATTTTACATATATTATTTCACTTCTGGCAACTTCACATCAACATGATTCCCGAACCCTTCTGGGAACTCCGGTCAATATAAAAGTAGCATCCGAAATATTCGCATTCATAGAGGTCGTCTTGTTTGGTCATGAGTTATCCTTCATCTCTGTGGCTTACATCTTGAACAGGCACTTGAAAGATTAGCACCGAATGGTAGACTTGTTGCAATATTAGGTCGTGGTATGGCAGAAGATAAACCTACTTTTCGTGATTGGTGGAAGAAAATATAATGTAAAAGCAAACATAGGAATAAGCGGTAAAGATTAGAAAAAATATGGTACTACATTCGATAATCAAATAATAGTAAATGACAAAATATGGAAAATAGGGTATACTAAAATAGGGAATGTTGATAAGATAAAAGAACTCATACCATTATTAAAGGAGATTAGAGATGCTCGACCAGAAATCATATATGAAGGTGCAAGAGCTGAATAAGTTGCAGGTGAACCAAGAGGCGGCGAAATTCCTGAAACAGGAGAAGGAATATCCCCAACCCGCCTAACTGCACCTGCTCCAACTGTTAGAGTGGTCAGTTCAGAACAACCACAGATTTCAACTGTCGGGGGAATCCCTACAACTACTGAATCAGATATTACTCATGTTGAGACAGAGCGACCCACTGAAGGTGAGTGACCTACTGAAGTGGAAGGAATGGAAGAACGGGGTGGAATAGGTAGAGGAGTTCGTGAAGGAGGCGAGGGAGGACGTGGAGTCGAGACTACAGGAAGAAGACATACTGTAGGTACAGTTGAAGTTAGCGGTAGTAGAATTGTTCCCATATAGATGTAATCGCCCTTGTGTTACATCTTCTGTTCCTACACGAAGTTTATCTGTTACTACAACATCACCATCATCTTCAACAGTTATTCCCTCTCTATTATTCTCAAATAATTTTAATCCCCTGCCATCACAAAAGTATTGCACTTGTAAATTATATTGAATTACAATATACCCTGCATGTGTATGATTTATTTAACATATTGCTTTTTTCACAAAAACCTTGCTTTCAATTAATAAACATAGTATAAATATAGCAAAGAAATAATCTTATGATTAACATGGAGTGGTACCATGAAGGTTATTCACTTTATTTCCTTAATACTTCTTCTGCTTTTCACCTGTTGCATTACATCTGAAGCCAACCAGGCTCAGATCATAGAAAACTATGGCAAAATTCCTCTTTCTTTTACAATCAACAACGGACAGTACGATCCACAGGTAAAATTTACCACCAGAGGCAGCGGCTGCACCATGTTCTTTACTCAGGAAGGTACTACGTTTCTCCTGAGCCGTGAGACAGAGGAGTCCATTTCAAAACGTGCGGCTGCACAAAGCATTGTCTACCTCGGCGATCCATCGGATATTGATATTGATCGTGAAAGTTTTGCTCTCAAGGTCAAATTCCTCAATGCCAATCCCGATCCTGAAGTCATAGGTGAAAACCGTCTCCCCGGCAACAGCAACTATTTCATCGGTAATGATTCTTCTAAATGGCAGACAAATGTTGCCAATTATGAAAAAGTCCGTCTCCGCAATCTCTATGATGGCATTGATCTTGTCTATTACGGCAACAACAGCAGTGTAAAGTATGATTTTGTCGTAAAGCCGGGGGAGGATTATTCACGGATTCTTCTGACCTATGATCTCGGCGAGGATGCTCCTGGTGGTGCACTTTCAATAAATAAAAATGGTGAGATGGTTGTGTCTACTCCACTTGGGGATGTAATCGAGCGGGCGCCATATGCTTACCAGCTTATCGATGGCAAAGAAGTTGAGGTTGAAATCAGCTATGAGATTGTTGACGGTGATTTGAACAGGTTCGGGTTTCAGGTTGGTGATTATGATCCGGAGTATCCGCTTATTGTTGATCCTGAACTTGTTTATTCGACTTTTTTGGGGGGAAGTGGTGGTGATGGAGGAAGGGATATAGCAGTGGATAGCAGTGGTAATGCTTATATTACTGGTTGGACTGACTCATCAGATTTTCCCACTACAGCAGGTGCATATGATGTTAGTCATAATGGTAATAATGATGTATTTGTAATTAAATTGAACGCATCAGGGACTGCTCTTGAGTATTCTACATTTATAGGGGGGAGTAGCTCTGATAATTCAAAAAGAATAATCGTTGACAACAGCGGTAATGCTTATCTGGTAGGAAGTACTACATCTTCCGACTTCCCTACAGTAAGTGCATATGATGTGGACTATAATGGCGGTGCTAGTGATGCATTTGTTGCAAAGCTTAATGCATCTGGAAATCAACTTCTGTATTCAACATATCTGGGGAGTAGTGGTAATGATGCAGGATCTGCAATAGCAATTGACGGAAGTGGCAACGCTTATATTGCTGGTAATACAACTTCTTCAAATTTCCCCACCACAACAGGTGCATTCGATCAAAGTTATAATGGTGGTAATTACGATGCAATTGTTGTAAAGCTAAATACATTGGGGGACCAACTAATATTTTCAACATATCTGGGGGGAAGTAGCCAAGATATGGCTGTTGGAATAGTTGTTGACGGCAGTGACAATGCTTATGTAGCCGGTTTAACTTATTCCTCAAACTTTCCAACAACATCAGGTGCATATGATGAAATATATAATGGTGGTTTAATTGACGAATTTATAGTTAAAATCAATACATCAGGGAGTGCTCTGGTGTATTCAACTTTTATTGGTGGTAGTGGTGTTGACGATGGATTCTTCATAGATATCGATGGCAGTGGTAATGCTATTATTGTCGGTATTACAGATTCATCTGACTTTCCAACAACCACAGGAGCATTTGATGAAACACTTAACGGGGGATACGATACATCAGTAATCAAGCTAAATGCCACAGGAAATGCTCTTTTGTTTTCAACATATTTAGGTGGAACAAATAATGAAGAGCCATTAGGAATGGCCGTAGATGGAAATAACAATATTTATATTACTGGCGTTACTCCATCAACAGATTTTCCAATAACCACAGGTGCTTATGATGAAACTCATAACGGTAATGTAGATGCATTTGTAAGTAAGCTTAATTCAACAGGTAGTGTGCTTGATTACTCAACGTTCCTTGGTGGTAGCGAAGTTGATGCTGGATACGGAATATTTGTTGATAACAGTGGATATGTTTATGTTACTGGTGTAACAAACTCATCAACGTTTCCCATCACAACTGGTTCTTATGATGAAATTCATAATGGAATTGCTGATGCCTTCGTCGCCAAATTTTCCTTCGCCCCATCCGCAGGCACAATTACAGTAACCTCCCCCAACGGCGCAGAATCATGGACAGCCAGCACAGCGCAAAACATCACATGGACAAGCACTAATGTTACCAATGTAAAACTCGAATACTCCACAAATAATGGAACAAACTGGACTGAAATCATCGCCAGTACAGCGGCTTCTGCAGGTTCATACTCTTGGACAGTGCCTATCAGACCATCAACAAACTGCAAAGTAAAAATTTCAGATGCTTCGGATGCGGGTATAAATGATGTGAGCGATGCAACCTTTACAATTCAGGAAACAACGGGAAACACAATTCTTTTTGTTTCTTATCGAGATGGTAATGGTGAGATATATGTTATGAACCCTGACGGTTCAAATCAGACTAATTTAACAAATAACTCAGCTCCGGATCAGAATCCTTCATGGTCGCCTGATGGTTCAAAGATATTTTTTGCTTCACGCAGAGATGGAAATTATGAGATATATGTTATGGACGCAGACGGTTCAAACCCGACACGATTAACAAATAATTCACTTATTGATTGGGAGCCCTCATTGTCCCCAGAAGGTTCTAAAATAGTTTTTAGTTCATTTAGAGATCCTGATTATGAAATATTTATTATGGACCCGGATGGTTCAAATCAAACGAACTTAACAAATAACTCAGATAGTCATGATCAGGGTCCTTCATGGTCGCCTGATGGATCAAAAATATCTTTTACGTCAAGAATTAATTACAATTACGAAATATATGTAATGGATGTAAATGGTTCAAACGTCAGCAGATTAACAAACAATCCCGCTGTGGATTCTGTGCCCTCATGGTCGCCTGACGGTTCTAAAATCGCTTTTACTTCTCAGAGAGATATTTATTATGAAATATACGTTATGAATACCGACGGTTCGAACCAGACCAGAATTACAAATATTTCAGCTGATAATTATGGACCATCATGGTCGCCTGACGGCTCTCAGATTGCCTTTCATTCAACTAGAGATAGTAATAATGAGATATATGTCATGAATGCTGATGGTTCTAATCAGACAAGATTAACAAATAACTTAGCTAATGATTTTTATCCCTCATGGGCACGGCCCGTTTATCATGAAATGCCCGGCACGGTCACACTCACCTCCCCCAACGGCGGCGAAAACTGGACCGCCAGCACTACACAGAACATCACCTGGACAAGCTCGAGTGTCACCAATGTCAAACTCGAATACACTACAGATAATGGAACTAACTGGACTGAAATCATTGCCAGCACAGCGGCATCAGCAGGGTCGTATTCATGGACTATACCTATCAGGCCATCCACTAACTGCAAGGTCAAAATTTCGGATGCTTCGGATGCCGGTATAAATGACGAAAGCGATGCGGCTTTCACGATTACCGAATCAACAGATGAGACTATTGCTTTTCAGTCTAATAAAGATGGTAATGCTGAAATCTATGTCATGAATCCTGACGGTTCAAACAAGACCAGGTTAACAAATAATTCAGCTGCTGATAGTCATCCTTCATGGTCACCTGACGGTACTAAAATAGCTTTTTATTCTGTAAGAGATGGTAATGAAGAGATATACGTTATGAATCCAGATGGTTCTAACCAGACAAGATTAACAAATAATCCATCTTATGATCGGTCTCCCGATTGGTCACCGGACGGTTCTCAAATCGCTTTTACTTCTATGAGAGACGGCAATTGGGAAATATACATTATGAATCCTGATGGTTCAAACCAGACCAATATAACAAATAACTCAGTTTCTGATTGGGGACCCTCATGGTCGCCTGACGGTTTAAAAATCACTTATACATCTTATAGAAATGGTAATGATGAAATCTACGTCATGAATGCGGATGGTTCAAATCAGACAAATTTAACAAATAACTCAGTTCATGATAATTATCCCTCATGGTCACCTGACGGTTCTGAAATCGCTTTTAAGTCAGAAAGAGATGGTAATTATGAGATATACGTAATGAATCCTGACGGTTCAAACCAGACAAGGTTAACAAATAATCCAGCTTATGATCGTCCGTCCTCATGGTCACCTGACGGTTCCCAAATCGCTTTTTCTTCAGATAGAGATGGTAATTTTGAAATATACATCATGAATGCTGATGG
>DRHS01000291.1 GCA_011053095.1 Bacteroides sp. | reverse complement strand
GATTGATGAAGGCAAATACGAAACAGGTATTAAAATAACAGAAAAACAAATGGAGGAAATATGCATTGTGGGCAATTCATTCCATGGGGAATGGAATTATAGTATTGCACCTCAATAACAGTCTATTTAATTAGTAACACTTCCTAAGCTCTTCGGCGAAGATCCCCATACTGTCATCATTTATATTGAGCATTTTTCTGAATTCAGCGGTATAGAAGAATTCAGATTCACCAAAGGCAGGTCTAAGGTCTGATAGCCATTCGGCATGTTCATCGTAAGCTGCAAAAAAGGGATGGCCAACCCATTCCTTTTTTCGGGCCTGAAGAAAGTTCAACACAAATACTTTTTCACCGTTTATCTCTGACACACCGACAATCTGTACTTTCCCCGGATTGGCTGACATGCTTGGCCCGCGTACGGTCCTGCAAATACCACTGACCTCGGTATATGCCTGCCTGAAGATCTTCCAGGTATCAACAAGCGGAATTGAGAAATAATCTTTTGCACCGGTATCCCTGGCAATAAACATATAATAGGGAACCATGCCAAGCTGAACCTGTTTTGTCCACATATCAGACCATACATGAGGATCTGCATTGATATGATTCATGATGGGAGACTGTGTTCTTATCTGTGCCCCCGTAGCTCTGATATTTGCAATAGCTTTCTTTACAACATCTGTAGATAACTCAACAGGATGACTTACATGGGCCATAAATGCCAGGTGCATTCCGTGATCAACAATTTTTCTGAATACATTCAGCATATCATCTGCATCGGGATCCGTGACGTAACGATAAGGCCAGAAAGCCAGAGTTTTTGTGCCTATCCTGATGTTCTTAAGATGTGGCAGGTCTGCTTCGAGAAGGGCGTCTATATAGACTGAAAAGTTCTTTGCGTTCATTACCATTGGATCACCACCTGTTATCAGGAGGTCCGTGATCTCCGGGTGTTCCCTGAGATAACCGACCAGGTGATCTGTTTGCTTGGTTGCAAATTTCAGGTCTGAGAGTCCCGTAAATTGAGGCCATCGGAAACAAAAAGTACAATAAGCATGACATGTTTGTCCCTGCTTGGGAAAGAACAATATTGTCTCCCTGTACTTATGCTGTGCTCCCTGCAGAATCTCTCCCTGATATTCAGGCACATTATATTCGAGCTGACCGGCGGGATGCGGATTCAGATCAGCCCGTATCTCGTTTGCCTTTTTTGAAATCTCACCCTTGTCAGCACCTGAGCGGATAAGCTCTGCAATTGCTTCAAAATGTTCAGGACTGAGCATATCACGCTGAGGGAAATTCAGGCAGAACATCGGATCATCAGCATAATTGTCCCAGTCAATTAATTCATCAATAATGTAATTATTGGTTTTAAAAGGCAGAATATTGCCAACCACTTCAATATCAAATAACTCACCCTCGGTAAAAGATTTAAGCTGCGGAATATCTCGAAAATTTCTAAGGGTGAAGGTCTGATAATTCATATGCAAATTTGAGCAAAGGATTACAAAAGTACAAAAAATCAGGGATATTTCAAAGACAGAAGTATTGCTTAACTCAGGATATATGATCGTAATTCGCTGATTTTGTGTCAGTTGGAAATTATCTCAATAATTCCATCCTGCTGGCATCCAGCCGGAGGAAGATAAAGAGGAGAATGGTGAATGCCCAGAGGGAGGACCCGCCATAACTGAAAAAAGGGAGTGGGATACCGATGACCGGAAGCAGGCCAATGGTCATTCCAATATTAACTGCGAAATGGAAGAATAGTATTGCCACGACACCGTAGCCATAAATACGGCTGAAATCCGATCGTTGTCTCTCAGCGAGAAAAATTAACCGGGTCAAAAGAAAAAGAAAGAGCAGGATGACTGTTGAAGTCCCGAGAAATCCCCATTCTTCCCCTACCGTGCAAAAAATAAAATCGGTGCTTTGTTCAGGGACAAAATCAAACTTGGTCTGGGTACCCTGGAGAAATCCCTTCCCGGTTAATCCCCCGCTCCCAATCGCAATCTTCGACTGAGCTACATTATATCCAATTCCCAGAGGATCGGATTCGATACCAAGCAGTATGTTTACCCTGTGTTGCTGATGTGGTTTTAGAACATTATTGAAAACATAATCTACCGAGTATGTAAAACCAACTGAACCGGCGAGAAAAATAAGAATCAGATAGATATACTGAAGCTTCTTGCGATATGCATGGACGAGGTAAAATGGAATTGCAAAGGCAAGACCAAGCAGTATAATGGAGTACCGGTTAAGAACCAGGACTTCCCGGTCAGCCAGCAGGAACAGGATCCCGGCCGGGATAACAATCATCAGGCTTGCCAGAAGGGCTTTTTTAGTATTTCTTGATCGAATCCAGAAAATTAACAATACAAGTCCTTCAAGAATTACCAGGATCAGGAACTGGTCTATCAAAAGGGAAAGAAAGAATAGGACACCCAGCATAACACCCACCACCAGGAACATTTCCGAAAATCCCTCCCTGTATGCTACAAGTATCAGGATAATGAAAACCATGGCCGAACCCATATCGGGCTGAATGGTGATCAGCAGTGAGGGCAGGAAAATAATTGTCAGGACCACTATACTGGATTTCAGGGTCTTAAGTTTCAGGTTATAGGAGCTCAGATATTTGGCCAGTGCCAGGCATGAGGCAATTTTAGCAAATTCTGAAGGCTGTAAATGAAAACTGCCTAACTGGAACCATGACCTTGCCCCATTTATCTCCTTCCCGAAAAGTAATACGGTTATTAAGAGGAAAATGGCAATACCATAAAGGAAATATGCGAAAAAGGAATAAAACTTGGAGTCAATCAGGAATACCATTATTGAAAGAACCAGGGCAGCAAGAATCCAGATGAGCTGTTTCCCATAACGCTGGCTTAAGTCGAAAATGCTATGGTGATCATCATTGTAGATGGCGGCATAGATATTAATCCATCCCAGGAATACCAGCAAGAGATATAATCCTACGCTGATCCAGTCCGTTCGGAACAGTATATTATTACTTCTTCTCATTCCAGGTCAAGCCTTTCTCCTTTTAATACATACTCCTCCATCCATGGCCTCGATATGCTGTCATACAGGTATTTTTCTGCCATCAGGCCGGCAATAGGTGATGCCCAGATATTACCGAAACCACCATGTTCAACATATACAGCTATGGCAATTTTAGGTTCGTACTTTGGGGCAAAGGCAATGAAAATGGAATGATCTTCACCCTGTGGATTTTCTGCCGTCCCGGTCTTTCCGCAGATTGTAAAATGGCTTACCCGGGCCCGCCATGCTGTTCCTCCCGCTTCATTCACAACTCCTTCCATTCCGTCTGCGACTGCCTCAAAGTGTGCCGAATCGACACTTGTATAATGCCGTTCATAAAATCGTTCATCTATCTCCCCACCCTCTATCTCCTTAATGACATGCGGAGTGTAGTAATACCCCCTGTTTGCAATTGTTGCTGAGAGATTGGCCATCTGTATGGGTGTAATACCCAATTCCCCCTGTCCTATTGAGAGGGATCTGACGGTCAGGAAATTCCAGTGGCCTTTACCATATATATTGTCGTAATAAATATCCTCAGGCACGAAGCCGGAAAGTTCATTTACGAAATCCGTGTCCAGTGTGTTGCCGAATCCGAAAGAGAGGACATGCCGCCTCCAGTTCATATATGCCTCTGAAACTCTGTCAAATTTTGTATCATTGAGAATATTCCTGTATACATGGTTAAAATAGGCATTGCATGAATTTTTTACTGCTCCGCGAAAATCAAGGGGGGAATCATGCATATGGCAGGCAACAGAATAACCGGACATGTGGAACCCGAGGTCGCAGTAAAATTCAGACCCGTAATGTATCACTCGTTCCTGCAAACCGATCAATCCGTTAACCGTCTTGAAGGTCGACCCGGGTGTGTAAAATGCCATTAAAGCCCGGTTAAACCAGGGCTTCAGGGTATCCTCCGAAAGTGAACGAAAATTATCTGATCTCACTCTCCCGACAAGAAGGCTGGGCCGGTATGCAGGTGCCGTGATAAGCGCAAGCACTTCTCCTGTTTCGGGTTCGATTGCGACTATACTGCCTGCAAACTTACCCATAAGACTTTCCCCGTATTCCTGAAGGTCTGCATCAAGTGTTGAAACCACATTCCTGCCGACTTCGGTTCTGCGGTCTGCCCTCCCTCCCTGATAAGAACCTTTTATACGGTTATGCACATCAACAAGATAGATTTTCCTGCCTTTTTCTCCCCGGAGAATATTCTCGTAGGATTTTTCGATGCCGCTGACACCGATATAATCTCCCATAATATAAAAGGGATCTTCTTCAATATCCCTGTCATTCACCTCTCCTACGTATCCCAGGGCATGGGCTGCAATATCCCGTGGGTATTTACGGAGTGTCCTGGGCTGAACAAAAAAACCAGGAAACTTATAAAGTTTTTCCTGCATTATTGCGTAAGTCATGGAGGAGATCTGCCGCATGAAGATGGAAGGTTTGTAGAGAGAATATTTCCTTGCACTCCCGATCCGTTCGATTACTTCCTGGCGTGGAATATCCAATATTCTGCAGAAATCAACCGTATCGAATGAACCTGTAATGGACGGATTTATCATAAGGTCATAGGCCGCTTCATTATAGACCAGGATCTCCCCGTTGCGATCATATATTAGTCCCCGTGCAGGATACTGAATCTCTACTCGCCTGGCATTGCTTTCTGCAGTAGATTTATAGGAGGATTCAACCACCTGTATCAAAAAAAGCCGAATAATAAATATTATGCCAGTCAGGATAATAATCCCTCCAATGACATATTTTCTACCGGCATAAGGATTCATCTATTTTCGGAATATAAAATACTGGCTGAGCATAATCAGAATTATGGAAAAGAGAGAGCTTAGGAGTACCCTGAGTAAGGTAGAGAAAAATTCAGTAAACCTGAATATCTCGATATAAAACAGGACAAAATGATGTGCCAGTACAAGGATAACGGTATATCTCAGGAACCATTGAAAACCATAGTAATAAAGTCGGGGAAAAGTACCTGTTTCATAGCCGTCCCTGGGGGCACTCATTTCCAGTATCCAGGGTCGGAGAAATGCCATGAATACACTCGCAGCTGCATGCATGCCCGGGGTCTGGGTGAAGAGGTCCACTGAAATCCCAAGAGTAAAAGCTGAGACAAGAAGCAGCCACCTCGGCGTTTCAAACGGCAGGAGCAGGATAAAGAGGATGTAAAATTGGGGCAGAAAGTATTCATTGATCTGGATATTGTTCACAATGAGTATCTGGACCATTACAAGTACAATTAAACGGATTATATTTCTGCCCAGAAGCTTAATCATTTCACCTTACCCTTTCAAGTTCAAGTTGTTCCTCTTTCATCAGGTTTCGAATGACATTGATATGAGAGAGGTTTTTATAATCAACAGCAAGATCTACAGTGATCGTATAAAAATTTCCTTCAAAAGCCTCAAACTCTTCTACTGTACCAACAATTATCCCTTCCGGGAAAATCGCAGAATATCCGCTTGTAACAATTGTATCCCCATGTCTCAGGTCTACATGGAAAGGTATCTCTTCAAGGATCGCATTATCATATCCGCTGCCGGGCCAGGACAATGAACCGAAATAGCCATTCCTCCGGATTTTGGCACTTAACCTGAGATCCCGGTTTACCAGTGGAATAACCGAGGAGTAATTCCCGGATACTGAATAGACAATCCCAACAACCCCTTTCGGTGATATCACTGCCATTTCAGGCTCAATGCCATGATTGCGCCCCTTGTCAAGTGTGATAAAATTAAACTGCTTATTGGTTGAGGCATTAATTACCAGAGCAGGAATGTAGGAGAACTGTCTTCGAGGTACATAATCATATCGGAGTTCGGCAGACTGTTCCTGCTTTCTTGTAAGTCCATCGAGTTGATTTCGCAACAGGGTATTCTCCATATGAAGATCCTGGTTGGTCTCTTTCAGTACCAGGTATTCCCTGATGACTCCGAAGGTTTCATAAAAGGAACCTTCAATCGAGCGCGAAATATTAATAAACCGGGCTCGGTGAAATGTGTTTTTCTGGACCAGAAGGGTGACAGAGACTACTTCCAATAATAAAAAGAGGAAGAAGAAATAATACCGGATTATTAATCGTAAGAGATTCCTCATTGATCATGCCGAACCAATCAACGCATCAGGAATGAAAACTTATCCGCATTCTTGAGGGCGATACCTGTTCCCCGGGCGATCGACTGCAGGGGATCTTCAGCCAGATGGAACGGAATATTTATTTTATCTGTAAATCGTTTGCTAAGTCCACGGAGAAGTGCACCGCCTCCCGCAAGGTAAATTCCCTTGTTTACGATATCTGCATACAATTCCGGCGGAGTCTGTTCAAGGACTGCCAGTATTGATGTTTCAATCTTACTGATAGCCTTATCGAGGCAATGTGCTATCTCCTGGTAGGAGATCGGGATTTCAATTGGCATGGCAGTCATCAGGTTGGGTCCCCTTACCACGAAGTCCTCAGGCGGATCCTCAAGGTCGGGTAGTGCGGAACCAACTTGAATCTTGATGTTTTCTGCTGTACGCTCGCCGATCTTTATATTGTGCTGATGTCGCATATATGACTGTATATCGGCCGTAAAACCATCACCGGCGATGCGGATTGACTGGTTACAAACAATCCCTCCGAGGGCAATAACTGCAATTTCAGTTGTTCCTCCTCCGATGTCTACCACCAGGCTTCCTTCCGGTGCCTCAACATCCAGGCCTATCCCGATTGCCGCCGCCATGGGCTCAAAGATCATGTATACGTCCCTGCCACCGGCATGCTCAGCAGAATCCCTGACTGCGCGCCGCTCAACTTCAGTGGCGCCCGAAGGGATACAAACAACCATTTTCAAGGCTGGATTAAACATCTGGGGTTTTTTATTGATCATCTTGATCATACCCCGGATCATCTGCTCCGCCGCATCAAAATCGGCGATAACTCCATCCCTCAATGGCCGTATGGTCTTAATATTCTCGTGAGTTTTGCCATGCATCTGCCTGGCCTTCTCCCCGATGGCAATCATCTTACCGGTATTCTGGTCAAAAGCTACAATGGAAGGTTCGTTAACAACTACCTTGTCATTATGTATAATAATCGTATTTGCAGTCCCCAGATCAATGGCTATCTCTTGCGTTAAAAATGAAAACAAACCCATATTCAAAAAATCTAAAAATAGTTAAACTGTATAAATTATTTAATGTTTAAAATGCCGCACACCCGTTAGCACCATAGCCATATTATGTGCGTCACAATAATCAATTGATTCCTGGTCCCTCACAGATCCCCCGGGCTGGACTACAGCACTGATGCCTTCAGCATCTGCGATCTCAACACAGTCCGGGAAGGGAAAAAATGCATCGGATGCCATTACCGCACCTTTAAGGTCAAAACCAAAATTTTTAGCTTTTGTAATGGCCTGTTTCAGTGCATCTACCCTGGATGTTTGTCCCACTCCACTTGAAATCAGTTGATTTTCCTTAGCCAAAACAATGGTATTGGATTTGGTATGCTTTACTACCTTATTGGCAAATAAAAGATCACGGATTTCCTGGTCTGTGGCTGATCTTTTAGTCACACTTGCAAGGTCAGCTTCAGACTCCGTTTTAACATCACGGTCCTGTACCAATACCCCGTTAAGAAGGCTTCTGAACTGCCTGTCCTGAAGCTCAAAATCATTAATTACCAGTATGATCCGGTTTTTCTTCTGTTTCAGGATGGCCAGTGCTTCCTCAGAATAGGATGGGGCAATAATGATCTCGAAAAACAATTTGTTTATCTCATCTGCTGTTGTTCCGTCAACTTCTGTATTGCATATCAGTACACCGCCAAAAGCTGAAACAGGGTCTCCGGCAAGTGCATCTTTCCAGGCATTAAGGAGATCAGGCCTCATCGCCAGTCCACAAGCATTATTGTGCTTCAGGATAGCGAAACCGGTCTCATTAAAATCCTTTATAAGTCCCACAGCAGCATCAATATCCAGAAGGTTGTTATAGGAAATTCCCTTTCCATGGAGCTGTTCAAACATTTCCGTAAAATCTCCAAAGTAGAATCCATCCTGGTGGGGATTTTCGCCGTACCGCAGTTGCTTGCTTTCATTTGAACTGTACCTGAATACTTCATTGGAAGAGCCGTTGAAATATGCATGGATCTTTGTATCATAATGAGAGGAGACTGCGAATGCATCTCCCGCAAGGGATTTCCTGTCAGCAAGAGAAGTTTCACCTTTCTTCTGCTCAAGCAGTTCAAGCAATACCGGGTACTGCTGCTTTGAGGGTACAATTACAACATCTTTGAAGTTCTTTGCTGCAGCACGTATAAGCGAGATCCCTCCTATATCAATCTTCTCAATAATCTCAGCATCCGGGGCTCCGGAGCGGACTGCATCCTCAAAAGGGTAAAGATCGACTATGACCATGTCAATTTCCGGAATTTCATATTCCTCAATCTGTGTTTTATCTTCCTCATTATCTCTCCTGGAAAGAATTCCCCCGAATACTTTTGGGTGGAGTGTTTTAACCCGACCTCCAAGAATTGATGGATATGTGGTAAGGTCCTCGACCGCCGAGACCTCTATTCCCTGTTTTTCAATAAAATCTTTTGTACCACCGGTAGAAATTATTTGTATTGAAAGTTCTTTAAGATATTGAAGAATGGGCTCAAGCCCCTCTTTATTATAAACTGAAATGAGTGCGGCTCTAATTCTTTTTAAATCAGTCATTTACGGCTTGAGATTAAATTTGGACAAAGATACTTAAAAAGTTGCTAAAATTAGGTAAATTTACCCGGAAACCTTATAATGACGGGCTGAGGGACCAAGATGAAAATCATTAAAACATTTCGTTTAATTATAGAAAGCTTTCTTTTCGCTTTTAAATCGGTCATCGTTAATAAGATGCGGACCGTTTTATCTCTTCTTGGCATTACCATCGGCATATTCGCAATTATCTCTGTCTTTACCATTTTTGACTCACTCGAGATTAATATCCGGGAAAGCCTTTCAGGACTAGGTGAGAATACGGTCTACATACAGAAATGGCCCTGGGCACCGGAAGCCGGGGAGGAATATGAATGGTGGCAGTACTGGAACAGGCCCGTACCTAAATATCGTGAATACCTGGCCATAAAGGAACGGAGCCAGTTGTCTGAGGTTGTAGCTTTCTTTGCTTTTTCCAGGAGAACTCTTAAATACAAGAACAATTCCGTTGAAAACATCGTTATCTGGGGAACCACACCGGAATTTGAGCAGGCCCAGGAAAGTGAGGTCCTGAAAGGCAGGTTTTTTACAGAGTACGAGTTCCAGGCATCTGTAAACCTGGTGATCCTCGGTTATAATATTGCTGACCGCTTATTTCAGAATGATGAACCGATCGGGAAGGTCATTAAGATCAGGGGACATAAAGCGACCGTAATAGGGGTATTTGCAAAAGAAGGCAGTTCCATGTTTGGATCGATGGATGATTTTGTAGTGGTACCAATGCAATTCATACGAAAAATTACAGACATCCGGAAGGAAGGTGCAGATCCAAGGATTGCAGCCAGAGGAAAAGTGAATGTCAGCAATGAAGAACTAATGGATGAGTTAAGGTCCATTATGCGCTCGAGTCGCCGCCTGAGTCCCAGAGCAAACGACAACTTTGCCATGAATCGCACAAGCATGCTGACAGGCGCAATCGATCAGATTTTTAAAATCCTTAACGTTGCGGGATTCTTCATCGGAATTTTCTCGATACTTGTTGGGGGATTTGGAATTGCAAACATCATGTTTGTTTCGGTCAAGGAAAGGACTAATATTATAGGCATACAGAAAGCACTTGGAGCTAAACGCTATTTCATACTTACGCAGTTTCTTTTTGAATCCATGCTGCTTGCTGTGACGGGAGGGATTGTGGGACTATTGATTGTTTTTACAGGAGCTTCAATAATGTCTGCACTAATTGATTCTTTTAAAGTTTTTCTTACGGCAGGTAATATATTCCTTGGAATCGGAATCTCCGCGAGTATTGGAATTATTTCAGGATTTGCACCTGCCTGGTCTGCAGCAAAGATGGACCCGGTTGAAGCGATTAATACTTCCTTCTAGATTCAGTCTGGAATTACCTAGCTGAAGTCCTCAGATCAGGGTATAAAGCAACCTTCCCATCATCAGATAGATTGCCAGTCCCACAATATCATTCATGGTAGTGATAAATGGACCGGTGGCAAGGGCAGGATCAATTTTGTAGCGGTTCAGGATAAGGGGAATAAAGGTTCCGAAAAGGGAGGCGAAAATTATTACCGCAAACAGTGAAATGCTAACCGTGGCAGTAAGAGCCAGTGGTTCTTTCATAATAAGGTTGTAGGCGAGCATAAGGGAAGAAAGGATTGTACCATTGATGGTGGCAACCGATAATTCCTTAAATAATTTTCTGCCAGTCGATTCTATCCCTATTGTATTTGCTGCCAGTCCCTGTACAATGATGGCGGAAGATTGAACACCAACATTTCCACCCATAGCTGCAATAAGTGGGATAAAAAATACCATCTCGGGGTATAGTCCAAGCTCGTTCTCATACCCGCCCAAAATAATAGCAGCCATTATTCCCCCGAAAAGTCCGATAAGAAGCCATGGAATTCTTGCACGGGTCAGCAGAACCACATTATCGGAAGGTTCTACATCCTCAACGATACCCGAGGCCATCTGATAGTCCTTCTCGGCCTCTTCCCTCATTACATCCACAACATCATCAATGGTGATTCTACCCATTAACCTACCAATGGAATCAACAACCGGAATAGCAACCAGGTCATATTTTTCCATAATGTTTGCAACTTCCTCATCCTTTGTATCCGTCCGGACGGAGATAATATCCTTCTTATAAAGGTCAGCTATCCTGGCAGTATTCCCGGCAAGAAGAAGTTTCTTAAGAGACAATATGCCTTTGAGAACATCATCATCGTCTACGACATAAATAAAGAATACCTCATCGACATCAACGGCCTGTTTACGCATCTCACGAATACAGGTGGGTATATTCCAGCTCTCTTTGACCTTAATAAGCTCCTTGGCCATGAGTCCACCAGCAGAATCCTCATCATAGGCCAGCAAGTCCACGATCTCGCCCGCATGCTCCACATCTTCGATATGCTGAAGGACCTCCTCCTGCCTCTCCTCCGTCAGTTCGCCAATAACGTCAGCAGCATCATCAGAATCCATATCTTCTATGAACTGCTTGGCAATCTCCTTGCCGGAAAGGGCATTCAGAAATTTTTCGCGGGTATCGTCATCAAGCTCGATCAGCAGATCTGCCCGGGTTTCCCCCTCCAGGTCATGATACAGGTATTTTGCTTCCTCGATGCTAAGTTCATCAAAGATGTCAGCAATATCAGCAGGATGAAGATGTGACACCAGCTCAGCAACCGATTTATCATCGGATACGGCTATCATATCCTTAAGATTGCTTAGAAACTCCCTTGTTAACTCGAATGACATGACCCAACTAACTTGATTTCAAACCAGTTGCGAAGATAATAATTTATGATGATTATTTTTTGTCCAGCAACCTTGTAAGTTCGACGAAGCTGTCAACCGGCAGTTGCTCGGGACGCATTGAGAATATTTTCGGTATGGGATCCGGTATTTGAAAATTTCCTTTCAGGGAATTTCGAAGTGTTTTCCGACGCTGGTTGAAGCCTGTTTTAACCACGCTGAAAAACTTTGCTTCATCACAATCCAGTGCAGCAACAGAATTTCGCCTCAGGCGGATGACGGCTGATTGTACCCTGGGTGGCGGGTCAAAGACCCCTGGTCCCACCTGAAAAAGGTATTCAATATCATAAAAAGCCTGGAGAAGGACGGATAGAATCCCATATACTTTAGATCCGGGAGGGGAGCTTATGCGTTCAGCCACCTCCTTCTGTATCATGCAAACCACTTCTTCGACTTTTTGGCGGTGCTCAAGGATTCGAAAGAAAATCTGGCTGGAGATATTATATGGAAAATTCCCAATAACCGAAATCGGTGCATCCAATGTTTTGAACAAATCGGTTTTAAGAAAATCTCCCAGTAATATTCTATCCCGGTGTTCGGGAAACCGGTCCTGCAAATAATCCCAGGCCTCCCTGTCTATCTCCAGAACATGCATTCCCGGGTACTTATCAAAAAGGTATTTGGTGAGAACTCCTGTACCTGGACCAATCTCCAACAGGCTGCCAGCAACAACTTCATCCAGGCTCAGAACGATCTTCTTTGCAATGTTCTCATCCTTCAGGAAATGTTGTCCCAGTCCTTTTTTCGGCCGTACCGACATAGGGTAAAAGATTTAATCCTAAAGATAGTATATTTGGGTATGAAGTATGATTTTGATGAAATTATAGAACGCAGGAATAGCCTTGCTTTCAAGTACGATTACAGGAAGGAATACTTTGGGAATGAAGATGTGATTCCGATGTGGGTGGCGGACATGGATTTCCGTACACCGGATTTCATAATGAAAGCCATCCGAAAAAGAGCAGAGCATGAAATACTCGGTTATACACTCCGCCCGGATTCATTTTACCAGTCCATTATCAGCTGGTATAAGACCAGACAGGATTGGGAGATCTCAAAAGAATGGATAAGTTTTTCACCCGGAATTGTCGCAGCGCTAAGTATGGCGGTCAGGGCCTATACCAGCGAAGGCGATAAGGTCATCGTACAGCCCCCCGTTTACCATCCGTTTTTCTCCGTAATCAAAGACAATAACAGGCAGGTCCTTTACAATCAGCTTATCGAAGAAGAGGGGAATTACCGGATGGATCTTGAGGGACTCAAAAAAAAGCTTGATCCCACTGTGAAGTTGCTTTTGCTAAGCCACCCTCATAACCCGGCAGGAAGGGCATGGACAAAACAGGAGTTGGCAGATCTTGCAGATATCTGCCTTGAGAACGGCATCACCATCATCTCAGACGAGATCCATTCCGACCTGGTTTTTCGCCCCCAAAGGCATGTGCCGATAAGCACCCTCAGCAAGGAGATTTCAGATATTACGGTCACCTGTGTAGCCCCAAGCAAATCCTTTAATCTTGCGGGACTGGCATCCTCCGTGGTGGTTCTCCCCAATGAAAAATTAAGAAAGGATTTCAACCACGAGCTTGCGACAGGGCATTTTTACATGGGGAATATATTCGGTTCAATTGCACTGGAATCTGCATATAGTGAGGGACATGAATGGCTGGACCAGTTGATGGATTATCTGAAAGGAAATCTTGATCTTCTGTCCGGTTTTATAACATCCGAATTGCCCCGGATACGGTTGTCGCCGGTCGAGGCAACCTACCTCGCCTGGCTGGATATGAGATCGTTGGGACTCAAAAGTAAGGAGTTGCGAAAATTTATGACCGAGAAAGCCAGGATTGGATGTAATGACGGTCCCTCATTCGGTCCGGGCGGAGAAGGATTCCAGCGCCTCAACTTTGCATGTCCCCGTCCCATTCTCCAAAAAGCCCTTGAACAACTGAAGGATGCATTCAGGGAAATTAATTAGAAATTATTCTGTATTTTTAATGATGTGTAGACATATGCTCAGCGAATGAGATTCCCCAGAACAATAGGTTTCAGAATTACACTCGGCTTTGGACTGATTATCATTGCCATAATAATCAATGTCGTATTGTCTCAGCGCATAGTCTCAAGGATCCAGACTACTCAGCAGGAAGTAAGCAATATACTAGAGCCCAGCATCCGCCAGCTTATTGAGCTTCGTGATGTACTTCATCAATCAAAGGATCTTGCCCAAACCTGGGGCTACTCGGAAAGGGATGCCGGATCTCCGATCCTGCATGACCTCAGGTATAACTTTCAGAATCAGCTTCCGGCAATTCATCAGCAGATCCTTCATTTGTCAAACGGCTGGCGACAGCGAGACAGAGAGGACTATAATGATTTTTACCTGTATATCAACGATTCCCTGTATCACAATACAACGCAGTTTACAAGTAATTTATACCCCACTGATCAATCCGATACAATGAGCTCAGGCAATCTTACCCGGTTACTAATGGGCAGTTTCGAGTTTGCAGACAGGGAACTGGATGATCTCATAGCAAGATTTGACAGGCTTGTAATCCAGTCCAGCGAAAAAACTGAAGGGGTTTACCAGCAAACATTAAACGTGCTGCTGATCACCGGGATTATCATTATCCTGGCAGCTATCCTGATCGCAATATTGCTCTATCTTGCCCTGGCAAATCCCATCAGGCAATACGCTGATGCTATCAAGTCAATGGGAAAAGGCGTGATACCGGAAAATGAATTCAGGGAAGGCACGGATGAGATGGGGCAAATTGGTACAGCTCTGAACAGCATGATAAAAGGACTCCGGGATCTTTCAGTTTTCGCAGAAGAAATAGGCAAGGGAAATTTCAAGAGCAAATTCACTCCCCTCAGTGACAAGGATACCCTCGGAAACTCATTGATCCAGCTTCGGGAGGACCTGCAGAACGCAGGCATCGAAGAGGTGAAACGAAAACGGGAAGATGAACGCCGGAACTGGTCAAACCATGGAATCGCAAGGTTCAGCGAGATTCTCAGGGAATATTCCGGCAGTTCAGAAGACCTGGCAAATAAACTGATATCTGAGCTTGTCAACTATTTGGGAGCCAGGGTTGGTGGCATATTCCTCATTCGTGCAAAAGGGGACTCTCCCGGTGATATTGAACTTATAGCAAGCTATGCATATGACAGGACAAAGCATATCAAAAAAACCATTCAATCTGGCGAGGGACTGGTAGGGAGGTGTGTTCAGGAAGGCAGTACAATTTTCCTGACAGAAATCCCGAAAGATTATATCAAAATTAAATCCGGGCTCGGCCAGGACAATCCCAAGAGCCTTCTCATCGTCCCCATCCGGCTTACGGAAATTATCATCGGGGTTATCGAGATCGCATCCCTTGAAATCATTCAGGATTTCCAGATAGAATTCGTCGAAAGAATTGGTTCTACAATTGCTTCATCCCTTTCGGGGGAACATGCCGGTTCTTCGCCTACAAAGAACCCGGCATGAAATCCTCCCAAGGGAACAGATCACGGCAACTCCTGATTCTCCTTTGGCCTATTTACGAGGGATAGAAACATGGATTCTTCAATTACAAAAATCCTGAAGATTATTACAAGACTGTTTACAAAGCTGACAATTTTCTCATCTCAAATAAATACGATACAATGAAAAAGGTATTAATTCTGGTAGTAGCTGTCTGTTTGGGAATATCTGCCTGGGCACAGATAGATGAAAGTATTAAGAAAACAGGTAACCGCAATAAACCCGAAAGACAGGAATGGTTACGGGATCTGGGATTTGGAATGTTTATCCACTGGAGTATGGACAGCCAGTTGGGAATTGTTATCAGTCACTCCATGGTTGGAGCCTCTGATGATTATATAAACCGCTATATTAACGAACTTCCCAAAACCTTTGACCCACAGGATTTTGATCCATACAAAATTGCCGTGCAGGCTAAACTGGCAGGTGTTAAATATGTGGTTTTTACCGCCAAACACCATTCAGGATACTGTATGTGGGACACTGAAACTACCGATTTTAAGATTACAAATACACCCTATAAAAAAGATATCCTGTTGGAATATGTGGAAGGTGTTCGCAAAGCAGGCCTGGCTGTCGGATTTTATTATTCACCTGAAGATTTTAAATTTTTGTATGACAATGACATAGTTGTCAGAAGAAGAAACTTTGAAATAAATCCCGAGACAACCCGGAAATATCACGATTTCATACGCAGTCAGACCCATGAGTTATTCTCGAACTACGGGAAAATTGATGTCTTGTTTATCGATGGCGACCACAATGAACCTTGTAAAGAGGAGGCCTGGGACCTGCAACCGGATTTGGTAATTACCCGTGGTGCTGTAAACACTCCCGAACAGAAAATACCAGGCACTGCAGATGACAATTTGTGGGAATCATGCATTACAATGGGTACACAGTGGCAATACAAACCCACAAACGATGATTTAAAATCAGGAGGAAAAATCATTGAAATGATTATTGAAACAAGGGCAAAAGGGGGGAATTTGCTATTAAACATCGGACTTGATCCATTCGGAGAGATACCTGATCCGGAAGCAAGAAATCTTACCGAAGTGGCGGCCTGGTATTTTATAAACCAGGAGGCTGTTCTGAATGTCCGGCCCTGGATCATTACCCGGGAAGAGAATATCTGGTTTACGGCATCTAAAGACAGAAAAACGGTTTATGCAATTATTACGGGATACCCTGAATGGGAACGGGGCGATAGAAAAGAATTTGTTTTAAAATCTGTAAAAACAACACCCGATACCAAAATCAGCGTTCTGGGTCAGAATGACAAGGTAGTAGAATACCGATCCACTGACCCAAAATCAAACTTTACCCAGATGGACGATGGTCTCCATATCTCTGTCGTTCGGGCTCAACGCATTTATAATAACCATAAATGGCCAAATCCTATCACCGTCAAACTTGAGAATGTAGAACCTGTAATTGAAACCCGGCAGTAGAACCAGAAAAAGCCTTCTAACAGGATTCTTTCGATTAATAATTCATACCCATTGAAGTGAAAGCTATGATTTATCTCATACGGTTTCTCATAGTAGATAATCTTCACCATATATCCTAACTGGTACCGTGCCAGACAGTCCGAAGTCCCCGTAGGCCAATTATCTGCGGGAAATATTTTGTTGGAGGTAAGGATTCGTTGACGCTGGCAGAAAGCTGTACAGATCCTTATTTAATGGTGAAAAATTAGATGAAAGGGCTATTCCGGAATTGTTATCAGTTTTTCTATTATTTCACTAATGGTAATTGCGATTTCAACATACTCGCTTGATTCTTCAGGTGTAGGAACGTAAAAATCATCCGGATACCTAATGGATACGCCAAACTCTGTTAAGCTTTTCAAATCTATATTTAAGGACTCATCATCAATTTTCTGACATTCGATCAAAAGATAATCCACGTCATGTGTTCTGGGAAAATCAAAATCATGGTAAGCGAGAAATGCCTTTAAATACTTTTCTACTGATTGCTGAGCATGAAAACAGATTGAGCTTGTGAATCCTGTTGGATTTGAATTTTGAAGATCCTTCAAAACGGCAAGGTCTTCCCTTGCCCGATACAACCAATTCTTGATATATTCAAATTTTTCCTGGTTCATAAGAGAATGGCATCTTCCAATATATTCCTGATAAGATGACCAGGCAGTTTCTTCTTTTTTTCAACTTCTGTCCGACTTTGGATCAGAATATCTGATCTTATGCCAAGTTTCAGGAGGTCTTTTCTGATTTGAGTTCTAATAGGAGTCTTTTTTTCTGGAGGTAAAAACTGATTAGTTATAATAAGGATATCATAATCACTTTCCGCATTAGCAGTCTCATTTGCTCTGGATCCAAACAACATAATATCAGCATCAGAGAAATAGTTTTTGGCTAATTCTTTGATTTTTTTCGTGATATGTTTATTGGCTTGCATATTTTCAAAGATACGAAAAATTGAACCATGAGTTAATAGAGTAAAATGACCATGATCTAGCTAAAGATTCACAATTCTTATCTTGTTTTTCCTTTGAATTGTCTTGCTTTAGTTGGTCCGAATGATACATTAAATTCTGTATCTACAAGCAATTCATCCCCATTGAACTGAAACATATGATTTATTTCGTACGGCGTTTCGTAATATATAATTTTTACTGCGTATATAGAATCTGTTCCCCAGGCACCGCTTACTGCAATTTTCCCTAATTCAAATTCGGGATTTTTCAATTAACCTGTCACCATTGTTCCAAACCCTGAACCGAAGGTTTGATCTCCAAATTTATTGGTAATGGTTATCATTACCGGCGTAGCTTCAAAATTGAACGCAATGGAATTAATGCCCTGGTCATTGGGCTTCATAAGATAAGTTATACCTGATACTTTGGTCATCTGAGGTGATTTTTTTTGCCTGGAATAGTACTGATCGCGAGTCCATCCAATTTATCATTTAATAGTTTTAATCCCTACTTATCTGATGGCAAGGCATCATCCTTCATAGCTGGTAACAGGTATTCCCATACCAGGTCCAGGATTCCATGTATATTAGTTGTACCGGATGTTATCGCCAGTACAGCATCCTGTTCAGGCATGACTATACAAAATTGTCCGAATGCACCGTCCCCCCTGTAATTATTATAGCGGCAGCGCCAGAACTGGTAACCATATCCCTGTAAACCCCGACCAGATCGGGAGTGGTTGGAAATGCAAGGATGGTTGGAAAAACCAGGCAGCAGGTGATAGTAAAGATAAACCAGCCGTTTTCCCAT
Source organism: Bacteroides sp. (assembly GCA_011053095.1). Lineage (GTDB taxonomy): Bacteria > Bacteroidota > Bacteroidia > Bacteroidales > SM23-62 > SM23-62. The sequence continues at coordinate 11,457 of DRHS01000291.1, read as the reverse complement.
TTCCAGTTTTTCAGGAACTTTAAAGGATAAACAAATGCACCCTGGATGCCACCACCAATAGTTGCAAGAATAAGTCCGATTACAATTTTTATGAGTTTTCAGTTTTAATTACCTCGAGGTAACTGTTTATTAGAAAATTTATCTGCAGGAATCCCTAATTATACATGAAACGAAGCACCTTATTTTCCAGTTGAACCTTTTAATGGCAAGGTAAATACAAACTTGCTACCTTTTCCGACATCGCTTTCTACCCATATTTTTCCACCGTGATTTTCAACAAATTCCCGACAAAGAACCAGACCTAAACCCGAACCCTTTTCGTTTGCAGTACCAGCTGATGTTGTTGTTGTATTCATCCTGAATAAATTATTCAGGGTTTCTTCATTCATTCCAACTCCATTATCAGCAATAGAAATTTCAATTTGTTTTTGGTCTGAAAGAGCATGAATATCAACTCTGCCACCCGAATCAGTAAATTTTATTGCATTATGAATTAGATTTCGCAAAACAGTTTTTAACATGTTCAGGTCCGCATATGCAATTACATCCTCTGTCTGATGATAGTTTATTGTAATGTTTTTAATCGTTGCAGACGAATTAAAGACATTAACTATTGCCTGAATTATTGGCTGCATTTTATGATTCTCGGGCTTAAAATCAATTTGTCCAGTCTGAGTATTTGACCAGGCCAATAAGTTCTCAAGTAAGGAAAGAGTTTGTTTTGATGAGGAATTGATTATTGCGATAATTTCTTCAGTTTTTTCAATTGGATAGGTTCGAATGTTCTCAGATAGTAATTCGGAAAAACCCAATATACCGTTAAATGGACTTTTTAAATCATGTGCGATTATAGAGAAAAGTTTGTCTTTTGTGGAGTTAAGCGCTTTTAGTTTATGATTTAATTGTATTAACTTTTCTTCTGCCTGCTTGCTGTTGTTAACATCCTGAAATGAACCCTGCACATAGATAATTTTTCCGTTTTTATCTTTAACAGGTTCCCCCGTTGTTCTCACCCACACATGCTTCCCGCTGTCAGTAATAATCTGCATTACCTCATCATAGGGAATTCCTTTCTCAGCACAATTACTGAACGCTTTACTGATTTTATCCTTCCATTCAGGAGCATAATAATTAATTCCTTCAGTTACAGTAGGGGAATATCCTGCGGGCATTTCGTGGATTGCAGCAACTTCATCACTCCAGTGAGTCTTGTTTTCTTCAATATTCACACTCCATCCCCCAAATTTTGCTGTTTCTCCTGCAAGCCGAAGAATAGAATAATTGGATTTCAGTTCATCTTCTACCTGCTTGCGTTCAGTGATGTCACTACCAAAAAAAGACGCCCCAATGACATTATCATCAACAACTATCGGATTCGTAAAAACTTCGATATATATCGAACTGTTCTCCAAATCAATCCTGTCGACAAATGAAAACCGTTCATTGCCCAATACCCTTTCGTAACGTGGTTTCCATAGTGGTCTCATTGGTTCAGGAAGTGCCATCAACAGATTAACATCTGGCTCAAGATGAACACCAAAACTTGCCTCAAAAGCAGACACGAAATTAGCATTGGCATATAGTATTTCATAGGAAGTATTTATTGCCCAGATACTGTCCTCTGTATTTTCTATAATAGCCGACAAATTTGCCTCGCTCCGAAGCAGAACTTTACTCGCCTGCTCTCGTTCGGTAATGTCAACAGTTAATCCCGATACACCTGTGATCTCACCCTCCAGAATAATCGGGTTAAGAGTAACTTCATAAATACGAAGAGTGTCCTCTACCTGATTGGGGAATTCGAAAACAACCTTTTCTCCAGACAATGCAGTATCATATTTCGGTTTCCAAAGTTCTACCAGGTCCGGAGTAATAATCTTCAATGAATTCATTCCCTTCTTTAGCTCTATGTTGAATCTTGCAAAATATGCTTCTTCAAAGAATTTATTAATGATATTGTAGTTATAGTTTCTGTCGATTGACCATATCGATTCACCACGATTGTTTATAAGAGAATTTAGATTTGCTTCACTTTCTTCGGCTCTCTTTTTGGATTCAAATAATAACTGCTCGCTTTTTTGCAGACTGTCTATTATTGGATTTGCCAGATTAAAAAATAACAAGCTAAAAAAAGTCATAAACACAGTTGCCAAAATAAATACGATAATAATTGCAATTTTATAGGGTTTGTTAATTTCGGATGTAGGTATTTTGGCAACAATACCCCAGTTCAGATGTTCTTCAAATGTATATGCGGCAATTACTTTTATACCATCGTAATCATAATCCTTAATAAATCCGCTTTCACCATTGAGCGCCTTACGCATCGGTGAAGCAATTGAAATATCTCTTGAAATAACTAAATTCTCATTTCCTTGTTTTTTCGAAATCAGAAATTCTATGCTATCATTAATTTCTCTGGCAATAACAATTTCACCATATTCTCCGATTGTGCTGCCAACTTCATTTACTCTGGTAAAATGTTCGATTATTTCGGTTTCATTTGTCTGATGGGTATTTATCAGGACTACAATGGTTGATTTTTCTCTATTTACGATATCTGTTAGCCGATAGTAAGCATCTTTTTGTGCATTATTATAAAGTAATAAAATGGAAATGCAGGCAATTAAAAATGTGATAATTACCATTACTCCGATTAACACTACAACCTTTTTATGTCTGAAAATTCTCTTCATGGATTTTGCTATCTGTCAACCATAGAATTTCTCGAGCCCCTGCCTCAGAGTCAAAGGTAAGTTAAGAAAACCTATTAGTATTCCCTAATCCCTTTATTGAGTCCAAAACTATCGCCTTTCCAAACATATCACAGCAGTCCCATAAATAGATGTTGACTGATCTTTCAATAAAAGTATGCAGGATGGTGGATGGAATCAACACTTCGGAACATGTTTTGGAAAGAGGGGACCTATGATCTACAGAGGAAAGATAACGATAGAATAGTCCATTCTATAAGTCATGATATCATGTAATACTTCCATAGCTGGTACGCGAAATGATTTCATCCTGCATATCTTCGGCCAGTTCAGTGAAGAAGGCTGAATAACCCGCAACCCTGACCGTTAGTCCCCGATACTTTTCCGGATCCTTTTTTGCATTCAGTAAATCTTCCCTTGAAACAACATTAAACTGGACATGGTGAATCGGTAAGCGGACAAAAGCTTTGAGAAATGTCGAAAATTTATCCCTGTCCTCTTCCGTTTCAAAAAACGATGGCAGAAACTTCATATTAAGCAAACTGCCGTTACCGGCTATCAGGGATGGGATCCTTGAAACTGATCTCAGTATGGCGGTCGGTCCTGTTTTATCCCGTCCATACATGGGAGATATTCCTCCATCAGCAAGCGGCATTCCTGCCTTTCTTCCATCCGGTGTTGCTCCTACATTCTGACCCATGGGAACGTGTGCCGTAACTGTATACAATCCTAAATGATAATCTCCCCCTCTGTAGTTTTCAGCCTGTCGGAATCTATCATTAAAATAGTTCACCCATTTTGCTCCCAGTTCATCCACCCATTCCACATCGTTACCGTATTTCGGAATCTTATTGATGCATTCGTACCTTATATTTTCGTATCCCTTGAAATTATTTCTCATGGCTTGCAGTAGCTCATCTTTCCCGATGCTTCCATCCTGAAATACCAGTTGCCAAAGTACCGCCAGGCTATCTGCAATGTTTGCCACCTGGATGGCCTGTATGCCCGACAGGTTGTATTTGGCCCCACCTGCTGTTACATCTTTTCCTGCCTCCAAACAATCATCGATAACCGAGGAAAGAAATGCTGAGGGAAGATGTTTTTGATGTGCTCTTTCGACAATTTTACAGGCCTTCAGCATCCGTTCGGTAAAATGATCGATTTGCCTGCCAAAAGCCTCTTCGATCTCCTCGTAGCTTTTAAAATCCGCCAGTGTGCCCGTCCTTAAGCCGATCTGTTCTCCTGTAATCATGCATTCCCCGTTGTTAAGGCTCAGCTCCAATGCCTTTACCAGATTGAACATGGCCGCATCGCTCCAGCCAAGGTAATTGCCCTGAGAACCCAGTTCAACACAACCTATAAGAGCATAATCCATCGCATCATCCTGATCGAGACCGGATGATTTTAATGCGGGGATAATGCTTTCGTCATTTACAATCTGAGGCATCCCGCTTCCAAGGCCAATTACCCGGGAGCATTCCCGGATAAACTCAGCGGGGGAATTTTTATGCAGCCTGGCTGTCAGGTTGGGCTGGGGCAATCCGATATGGTCCTGGGCTTTCAGTATCAGATAAGATAACTTGTTGGTAGCATCTTTCCCATCCTTTGTTTGTCCCCCAACAGTCACATTAAATCCTATGGGGAATCCGGCAAAAAACTTTGCGCTATGAGCATTGCGCATGTACACAATCTGATTGAACTTAATAAAAAGAGCATCCATCAACTCCAGGGCGGTCTCCAAATCGAGTTTACCCTCTTCAAGATCATGAGACAGGTAAGGGTAAAGATACTGGTCCATCCTGCCAGGAGAAAAGGAAGAAGCATTGGATTCCATATGAAGAATAACAAACAGGAACCATATCGATTGCAATGCCTCCCTGAAGGATTGAGGAGGTCTTTCAGCCAGGTTTTTGCAAACAAGAGCTATTTCCCTGAGATTCTCAGTCCCAGGCTCATCCGGATGAGATGCTGCCATACTTTCCGCCAGTTCTGAATAACGCAAAATGAATTTAATGGAGGCATCAAGACTTTCAGTGACAGCTTCAAAAAATATCTTCTTTTCTAGGCTGGCTTTTTTCAACCCTGCCCGGGCCGTTGTCAATAATCCTGCCGGGGCAAACTTCAGCCAATTTTCAACATTCGGACATATATGTCCCTGAGCATGATCTTTCTGGTTGATCTTAACGACTTTTTCTATGGCTCTCAACTCCTCCCCGTGATTATCATAAATCTCATCCTCAAGTGTCTTCCCCTTCCAGTAGGGTTCAATCTCATTCCTGAATATTTCAATATCCTTCTGCTTTACATGGAAAGGGTCCTGTGGTCTATTGGGAAGATCTTCTATTTCTTTTGAGAGCCACGAAATCCCGGCTTCCGGAAAAACAACACCTGCTCTCGAATCAGGGGTTCGGTTACCCACGATCAGCTCCTCAGGATCAATAGTTATGTTCAGCTTCCTGAGTGACTCTGAAAGTGATTTTGCGCGTTTCAGGGTCACCGGATCATTTTCATTTCTCTTGTAAACGTCGGTTATAATAAGGGCCTGTTCAAGAGACAGGTACCTTTTGTGGTCTATTGTCTTTTGTTTCAGGGAGGTTATCCTGCTTTTTGTCTTGATACCAGAAGTTGCTAATCCAGGCATATTAAAAGGTTGTTGAATACACCAGTATAAAATCAGGAATTGCTTCGAATCCTGCAAATGTTATTATCAGTAATGAGATTAAAAACGTTTTCATCAAGTGGCCGGTTATGTATTTATTCAATATGATGCATCTCATTTTGAAATTGTACGATCATTCCCCTCAATCTGGATTTGATCTCTCCGTTATTAACCGGCACTCGCTCTCCGGGATCCTTCTCCAGGTCAAACAGCTTCAGATCCGGGCTCAGGGATAATTTCCATTTTCCAGATCGGACAGCAGCCAGTTCGCCATGGCTTCCATGGTAGAAAAATGCATTTAGATATTCTTCCCGTGTAAATACATTCTCCCATTCACGGACCGGATGATATTCCCGCCTCAGGGGGATTTCTGCATTCAGTGAGATAGCCTGATCAAACGCGGGGATACCTTCCGATTCCCCAATCAGAAGGGAACTCAAATCACGTCCGTCAAGAATAACTCCTTCCGGTATGGTAATCCCTGCAAGTGAAGCTAATGTTGGATACCAGTCCATCGCATGAGCCACTACTCCGGATGTAGCTCCTGCCTTTATCACACCCGGCCCGTAGGCAATACACGGAACGCGCAATCCACCTTCGTAAGTTGTCAGTTTGCCCACCCTGTCGACCGTTATCAGATGCATACACCAAAATCGTTTCATCCTCGATTTCCAGGCGTTCTAGGGCGTCAACGATACGCCCGACATAAAAATCAAGCTCCTGGATTGCGTCCCCGTAAAGTCCCCACTCAGAGCTTCCTTCAAATTCAGGACTAATGCCCAGTGGATGGTGCAACATCGTATGAGGCAAATAAAGAAAGAAGGGTTCGTTACGATCCGGGGCAACACGCTCTTCAATCCACGAAATGGCTTCTTCCGTATACAATCTGGACAAACTACCCGGATCCGGCTTGCGCAAAACGACTTCTCCATTCCTCAGAAGAGGGACTCCCTCTCTTGCCAATACATCTATCCTTGGGGTTTTAACTTCAGTTGCCCCATAGCAACCTAGGTCATAATAGCCCTGATCATCCACAAAGATGAATATAACATTTGGGCTCTTTTTGGTTTCAGATGCATGGGCGCCAACATGGAACAAGGTCAGGAATAGCAGGTATAGTATTTTATGGCCAAAGGGCTCTTCAGGTAAATTGTAATCTTTCATGAATTTTCTCTTTGAATTTGTATTGGGACATCTCTCCAACGGTCTGGAATTAACTTTTAGAATTAGCCAGGTTCATGGCATGGACGTCAAACTGTATATCTGCTCCCTCTGTTGTTCTGTCAGAATCCATCAGGGCAGATTTAGCCAGCTTGAATGCCTCCGGTTTAAGGGATGACAGATGTTCCAGTATCTTTTCAAGTTCTTCCTGTTCGGAATCCCTTTTTAATACTTTTGTCAGCAGTCCCATTTCAAGGGCCCTATGAGCCGGAATTTTCTCACATAGCATGACCATCTCTTTTGCCTTTGCCTCACCAATGAGTCTTCGCAGACGGGTCATACCACCCCAGCCGGGCAGCCAGCCATGTTGAAGCTCAACGCTGGCCAGAACGGCGGACTCAGTGCCAAGACGGAAATCACATGCCAGTGCAAGTTCGAGTCCCCCTCCAATCGCATACCCGTTAATCATTGCAACCACTGGTTTTGGCATCTTTTCCACTTTATTGAATACGGCATTACCAAATTCAATCCACTCATCGGCCTGTTCCGGTTTAAGTTTATCAAATTCCTTAAGATCGGCACCTGTAGAAAATGCTCTTTCACCTGCACCTCGAAGCTGGACAACCCTAATGTCTTTATTATTGGCCGCATCCTCAATTGCTTTATCGAGGGCCCTGAGCATCTCAAATCCCATGCAATTCATCTTATCCGGGTTGTTCAGAATGATATCCAGAACCTTTCCATTAACCTCTGTTACAATTTTACCAGGCATTTTATTATTCGAATATTTGATCCAGTCCAAGTTTATTCTGGCTGCAGATCAGTGGATCCATTGTTTTAAGATCATCGCTGATCACGGGTGTAAATTCCATCATGTCAAGCACATCCGTCTGCAGATTCACTCCCGGAGCTATTTCAACCAGGGTCAGTCCCTCGTGTCTTAATTGGAATACAGCCCTTTCCGTCACATATACCACCTCCTGCCCCTTTTCAAGGGCATATTTTCCTGAAAAGGAAACCTGCTGTACCTCATTTACAAACTTCATGAATTTTCCGGGATTTGTGACCTTCAGTCCCTCTTCCGTAATTTCCTGTTCAGATTTTACGGCAAATGAGCCGCAATAAACAATCTTTTTCGCGTTTTGGGATATGTCAATGGATCCTCCACAGCCTGTAATAACTTTGCCGAACCTGCTGGAATTGATATTTCCGTGCCGGTCTATCTGTGCAAACCCCAGAAAGGCAATGTCAAGTCCCCCGCCCTGAAAGAAATCAAACTGGTAGCCATCATCCACGATGGCGGAGGGATTGAACATGGCCCCGAAATTAAGTCCAGTAGTAGGTATCCCGGCTATAGCACCCTGCTCGATCATAAAGATGATTTCATTGGTAATGTTTTCCTGCTGAGCAACGAAGGGTACTCCATCAGACATGCCATAGCCGAGGTTCACATAATCCCCCTTTTTTATTTCGAGAGCTGCCCTGCGGCTGACCAGGCGCTTGATGCCTTCCAGCTTTAGTTCATCCGATTCATAATCTACATCCCTCCTGACAAGTGCCGGATCGAATCCCGAGAGGAAGGTCATTTCCTGGTCCGGATCCGTCACTACATAGTCGATGAATATACCGGGTACTTTCACATGACCCGGATCACAATGTCCTTCGTTGATCCTTTTCACCTGGGCGATGACTATTCCACCGTTAACCCGGGCAGCCTGGGCGATGGATAGCATGGACAATGAACCTACTTCCTCCTCCATGGTAAGGTTTCCTTCACAATCCACGGAAGTGCCCCTGATAATACCCACATCTATCGGCCTGGACTTATAATACAGGTATTCCTGCCCTGAAAGTTCTATCACCTCGACAATGTCTTCGGTAGTAATTTCGTTGATCTTTCCGCCTTCAAGCCTTGGATCCACGAACGTGTTCAATCCCACGGATGTGATCACCCCCGGCTTGCCTGAGGCTGTTGCCCTCATCAGGTGGCTAAGCACTCCCTGTGGCAAGTTGTATCCTTTTAATTTGTTTTCAACTGCCAGCTGAACCATTTTTGGGGCATTACCCCAGAACCCGCCGATATCCATAGACACGAGTCCCTCGTGAGCAATATGGTTCAGTCCCCTGCTATCATTATCCCCAATCCCGCATGGATTGATGATGGTAAGATCACGCGGATTCCCGTCCTTGATAAACCGTTCACCGATGGCCCTTAGAACTTTGTCAGGTACTGCATGTCCTGCCCCTGCCCCGCCTATTGCCACGGTTGATCCGTTACCTATTAAACCTGCAGTATCCTCTGCATCAATTAGCTGATACATATAATATTATTTATGTATTAAAATTACTTAATATTTCCCAAAACAATGTCCCAAAGTAATCCGGTGCTCATTACGCGGGAATAATGTCCTCGTTTGCTGTCCTTTCATGGGAACATTCTGTGAAGGTGCCAGCCAGGTTCCAATAATAGGGAGATATAGATATGACAGGGGGGAGATTGGGGTATTGAGACTACTCAATAGCATGGACATAACCGTCTGCCGCCAGCAGGTAAATCTTATCACGGTAGATGCAAAGAGTTGATTCCTCTATCCGGTTCCCCAGTTTGTAAATCCAGTAGATCTCTGCTGTATTTAAATCAAGGCAATAGAAGAAGGGCGAGTTGGCCGATCCAAAATAAACCCTGTCGCTGGCGATGGCGGGCGCAGATAAGCCCCCTCCGTCCGGGAAAGTCCAGTGAATATTTCCTGTCTCTGCATCAACACAATAGACGGTAGTATGTACCGGAACGCCGCCGAGTCCCATTCCAACCCTCGCAGTAAAAATGGCCCTTTCATTGTGAAATGCAGGACTTGCATTAAAGTTGGAATAATTTCCTTTCTCCTCTTCATTCAGGTTTCCTTCACAAAGAACCTCGCCTGTTTTTGCATCAACATATTTAAAGATATTGTCGTGATGGGGAACATAGATCTTCCCGTCCTTCGCGATCAGGGTACCGGAATCGAGTCCCACACCCATTGTCTTCCAGACTATCTCTCCTGTCTTTTTGTCGAAGGCATATAGGGAACGGCTCCATGAACCAAAATAAACCAGGTCTCCGTCAATGGCAGGTTCTGCCGGTACGGACTTGGCCGTTGGAAACATCCATATAATATGTCCGGTAGCCCCATCCAGGCAGACCGCATAGCCGTTCACCGTGGGTACATATACAAGTCCCTCGTCAACCGTCGCCGAACCCCAGACCCAGCCTCCCGGCAAGGTTTGTTTCCAGATCAGTGATCCGTTTTCTGCATCCAGGCAGTAGAAGAAGCGTTCTCCACCCTGCTGTCCCGCGTAGATCTTCCCGTCCTCACAGGCAGGTCCCACTGAAATAGCAGCTCCCATTTCGAATTTCCAGATCTCCTCACCGCTTTCAGCATCAAGCCCATACAGAAATCCCGCAGGATTACCGAAAAATATCTTACCTCTGTGTGCGGTAGGCTTTGACTGGTAATAAGTGCCTCCAGAAAGCTGATCGGTGAAGATCCTTTCTCCCTCCTTATTGATGAAGGCACTTAGAATGCTGTGCTTCCATAACTCCTCCCCTTTACGGTTAAGGCAATAAAGCCAGAGGTTGCTGTCAGTGATCAGCAATTTCCCGTCTTCAGAAACCAGGTCGGCATAAACAGGGTGCGAACTTACTGTATTCGTGAATTTAAGATTTCCATCCATGCTAAGGCAATGAAGCTTTCCGTCTACAGTGGCTGCATAGATCCCCTCATCTGAAATTGCTGGCCTGGCCCTTATCCAGTCCGACAACTCCTTTTCCCATATGATTTTCCCGTCTGAAATCCCTAGACAGTATAGCTGCTTATTTGCAGATCCGATATACAAACGATCCCCGGAAAGCAATGCCGTGCTGAAGAATTTTCTTGAACCCTGGTGGATATCTGTCATTGTAATAGCCCAGACCTGTTCCCCTGTTTCCTCATCAAGGCAATAAACAGTACCACCATTTGATCCGAAATATATGCGCTTATCCTTAACAACTACCATTGTATTAATGGCTCCGTCAGCCTGGAAACTCCATGCAATAACATTATCTCCTCTTCCCGGCTTCAGATACAGGGAATACAGGTAACCCTCCATGGTCCCCGCTATGACTCTGTCTTCGGTCATCACCGGCTCAGCAAGAGCGTCGATATCACCGATGTTTACATCCCAGAGTTTCTTGTCGTTATTCTTGTCTGCACAGATCAGCCGGTTGAAATTCTGGCATATGGCCGGTGCCCCGTAGATATCGTGAACCCCGAACGGATAGGTGACATATTCACCATTGGATGCAACAGGTGCAAGCTGCGTGCGGTAATCCACATGTCCGGCAAACTTTCTTGAAAGGGTCTTTCCGGTTTCCTTATCTATATAAACAAGATTTTTTGCCTGTCCCTCGTTGCCCCCATGGCTGTTCACCTCCCTTAGAATTATCCTGTCCTCAAGGATCACGGGAGATGATGCGATGGCGGGATATTTATACAATCCGAAGATAGGATGCTGCTGGGTCGATTTCCAGATTTCATCTCCGGATTCCAGGTCCAGGCAGAAACTGGTTGCATACATACCCGGAGATGCGACATATACCCTTCCGTCTTCTATGGCCGGACGGCAATACCATCCGAGTCCCACAGGAAACTTCCATGCCTGTCTTCCGAACCGTGGACCCGGAGCATCGGTATAACCTGTATTATGTTTATTCCCCTGGAACATGGTCCATTCCGCTTCCATGTTGCCTCCTTCAGGGAATTTCTTGCCGTCACTCTCAAAAACCTCAAACATGGGACCTTCTTTCACCAGCTTTTCCTGAATGTCCTCAAGTACCCCATATCCCCTGTCGATCAGATCTCCCATCAGTATGTAGGCTTCATCTAGTTTTGCTCCCGTTAAACT
>DRHS01000290.1 GCA_011053095.1 Bacteroides sp. | reverse complement strand
TTGAAAATGAAACCAAGGTAGCATTGGAGATGTTCTATGAAGACAATATGAAGACTGGAACAATTGATTTCACATCCCTGAATCTTGAAGAAGATGAGGGAGAAAAGATGGCAGAATCACTTCGTGTTTCCGGTCAGACACTTTTAATAGTAAAGGGTGAAACCCATGTGAATCTGACCAACGAAGGATTCATGAATGCCCGTACCAATCCCGACAAATTTCACGAAATATTAAAAACACAGATTGACAAACTTCTGTAGTTTATGGAGGAGTTTCTCAATAGTTTGTATTCAAATACATCGGTCCCCATTGTATCTGCACTGGTATTAGGTTTGTTAACAGCAATCAGTCCATGTCCTATGGCAACAAACATTACAGCAATAGGATTTATTGGTAAAGACCTTGGAAATAAAAACAGGGTCTTTTACAATGGACTGATCTATACCTTAGGCAGGACCTTTTCATATACAGCACTGGCACTAATATTATTTCTTGGTGCGGATCAATTAAGGATTTCGGGAATTTTCCAGCAATATGGTGTGAAAATCGTTGGTCCGTTTTTGTTAATAATCGGAATTTTTATGCTTGGGATAATCAAATTGAATTTTCCTGCTTTTAATAATATCTCAGAGCGATTCCAGAATCGGAACAAATTCAATTACTGGGATGTTTTTTTATTAGGAGTGATTTTCGCCCTTGCATTCTGTCCATATAGCGGTGTTCTTTATTTTGGGATGCTTATACCATTGGTAGTTTCTACCTCTGGACTTCATCTTCCGGTTGTTTTTGCTATTTCCACGGGGATACCTGTAATTATTTTCGCATGGCTAATTGCTTATACAATCTCCGGAGTAGGGACTCTCTATAAAAGAATCAAATCTTTTGAATACTGGTTCAGAAAATTTGTAGCTGTGATTTTTATCGGGATCGGCATATATTACATAGTTGCTGCCTGGGCATAATTTTTTTTACTACAGATGACCGCAATAAGAAATAAAGTAGTACTGGTACTTTTCCTGATCCCCGTCTGGACTCTCATCTATACGCATCTAAAGGAAATTTCAGAATTCATTGTTTTCCGTCTGTTTCAGATGACACCTGATACACATTTGACCGAAACGATTCGTTTCTTCATATATGAGGTACCCAAGGTACTCATGCTGCTGGTTTTGATCATTTTCATTGTTGGAATCATTAGAACATACTTCTCGCCTGAGAAAACCCGGCAGGCCCTTGAAGGGAAGTCTCTGTTTGCGGGAAATGTTATGGCTTCGTTTTTGGGAATCGTTACACCATTCTGCTCTTGCTCGGCAATACCACTTTTCCTGGGGTTTGTGGAAGCCGGAATTCCACTGGGGGTTACCTTCTCATTCCTGATCGCTGCTCCGATGATTAATGAAGTTGCACTGGTTTTACTTGTTGGTCTTTTTGGCTGGAAGGTTGCCGTTATTTATGTAATAACTGGTTTGACTATAGCAATACTGGCAGGTTATGCTCTTGAGAAACTTAACCTCAAAAGATATGTAGCAGAATGGGTTTATAAGACTCACATAAATCAAAGTCTTGAAGAAGTGGACGTGATGACCTTTAATCAAAGGATTTCAACGGGTGGATCAGTTGTAAAAGAGATTGTTGGCAAAATCTGGATTTACATTCTCATTGGAATTGCAGTTGGTGCAGGAGCACATGGTTTTGTACCCGATGAATATCTGGCGGGAGCACTTGGAAACCAGAACTGGTATTCTGTTCCACTTGCGATACTTGTGGGCATACCATTGTATTCGAATGCCGCAGGTATCATTCCTATAGTGAGTGTCCTGATAGAAAAAGGAGTGACCCTGGGTACGGCACTGGCCTTTATGATGTCAGTAATTGGTTTATCCCTGCCTGAAATCATCATTTTAAAGAAGGTCTTGAAATGGCAATTGATTGGAATTTTTGTTGGTGTGGTTGCAATAGGAATCGTGATCATCGGTTTGATATTTAACTATATAGTATTCATCTAAATTTACGATTATGGAAAACAAAACATGTTCTTGCAAGGACAATGCAATAAAAACGGTTTTTGCCTGCTCCGGTGCTGCTGATTTAGGAGAAGTATCTGATCTTGTAGCACGGCAGATGCAACATAATGGTATCAGGCAAATGAAGTGCCTTGCATTTATAGGGGGTGGAATTCAGAATATGATTGATTCCGTCAGGGACACCAACATGCTTGTCATTGACGGCTGTGATCTGGATTGTGGAAGGTTGACTATGGAAAAGAATGGGATATCAGATTATCTTCACCTTAGATTGACGGATTTAGGTTACGAAAAGGGAAAGACGCAAGTAAACTCAGTTACAGTCAATCAAATATTCGATCACGCTGTTGCAATTACTTGATTCGAAATGCATCTTTTCCCGTTCCATCTTTAGGTAGTTTTCATAGGAAGCTTTATCTAGTTCACCCTTTTCAACAGCCTGTCTTTCAATTTTTGTTTTCCTTGGAAAGACATCATGTATCAGCACTTTATTATCGACGTATTCCGAAATGGCTACCCAATCTCCCACGGCAGGATAGTCAGATCTGTATTTTGCAGAGTATCTGTAATTTCCAACTACTTCGGCTTCAAATTCATTTTCGTTTGTTTTTACCCGATATCTTTCCCTGTGTTCAGAGCTGACACGTCCAACACTAAAAGAATCAAGGGAATGTTCTTTTCGTCAGGTTTCCAATTCCGCATTATATCCAAGATCCTCAAGTGTCATTATTTTCCTGCATATGAAACCAGCCGGCTTATGATAAGATATAAGGCTTTCGGTACTTCTTGGTGAGAAGTTTGTTGGCCTTTCTATTACCATCGAATCTTTCCGCTACAGGATCCCAGTCCAGTTCCTTATTAAGCCGGTATGAAATATTTGCCAGGTTACAGACCGAAGCCGTACGATGGCCTATTTCAATATCGGCAACAGGTTTTGTCCTGTTCTTGATTGCATCTATCCAGTCCTGGTAATGGTTGTCGCTGAAATACAGCCTTTTGTCGCTTGATTTAATTTCAATTTTGGCAATATGTTCAGGCTTTGAATCAAGAAACTTACGGCTGATATCCAGGGTCCCTTCAGAACCGATAAATCGAACAGCCCAGCCACGGTCGAAATCTTCATGGATCATTTCCACTCCGTTCTCATAGATCATTTTCATTCCACGTGTGGCAGCCGGATTTTCGGGGGGAATGAATTTTACGGGACCGGAATTGTCCATGCCAAGACCCCATTGAGCAATGTCAAACATGTGTGCACCCCAATCACAAAGAATTCCCCCGCCATATTCCCGGTATGCCCGCCACATTGGCCATTCCCTATTTTCAAGGGGAGGTGACAGGATGATGTTATAAGGATTAACCGGTGCCGGACCACACCAGCTGTCCCAATCCAGGTATTCAGGCAATGGATCTCCGGATAAGTCGTATTTTTTTGCTGGATCCCCGACACTGACCAATACCTTGCTTATTTCCCCAAGGTATCCATTATGGATCAGTTCGCATGCATGGCGGAAATCCTCCCAGGAACGTTGCATGCTTCCGGTTTGAACCACCCGCTCAAGTGCCCTGGCTGTCTTTACCATTTCTCTTCCCTCAAACACAGTGTGGGCAAGGGGTTTTTCGCAATAAACATCCTTGCCTGCTTTCATAGCATCGATGGATTGGATCGCATGCCAGTGATCAGGTGTCATCACAATTACAGCATCAATTTCACTCATGGAGAGAATTTCCTGATAGTCATGGAAAGTCTTGCAATCACTGTAGTTCTTGTCTGACTGTACTTCATTATAAAAACTGTCAACCTTTGACTTGAAATTACTTAGTTTTTTGCTGTTTACATCACTGGCTGCCAGCAAGTAAGCACCCGGAAGTTTTGTAAAATTCTTGAAAATGCCATGGGCTTGTTTGCCAGTTCCTATAAGGCCAATGTTGATTTTATCACTGGGGGAAATAAATCCCCTGCCTCCAAGAACTGATCTTGGGACAATGGTTATGGCAGCTGCGGCCAGGCTCGATTTCTTAATAAATTCTCTTCTTGAGTTCGAAAGACTTTTCATGGGTGGGCAGGTTTTGGATGAATTATAAAAATACTATTTTGTTTCCAGATAAAAGCAGGGAATAGATCTCTCTTTTGATTAACTTTGCCTTAGGTATTCCGATTGAACGGGAATCGCCACATAACATGAACTCAACTGACAACCTGAAATTATTCTTCGAACGGGTTAAATCCATTGGCATCTGGCAGCGTCTGTTTGGCTGGGGATCCATTAAGTCAATCAGTTATGATGCCTATGAAGAATTCCGGGCTGTTTCAGGCCAGATCGATAATCTGAATGACCTGATAGTGAAGCAAAAAGAGAATATTGCTGAACTTGGAAAAAACCATGAAATCCAAGCCAGCCGGCTGGAAGATTCAAGGGTATCCGTGCAGAAGCTGGAGGAAAGGATCCGTTTCCTGGAGCAGGACCAGCAAAGGCTGAATAAGGAAAAAACAGAATTGAGTGATCGGATTGCCAGGTACGAACAATCAGAGGAGACGCGTAAGGCAAGCTATGAGAAGAATGTCACCGCAGTAAACACACTGCAAACCAGCCTGGAAAAAGAAAGACAGGATCTCAAGAATGAACAGATTCAGGAGAAGGAGGAAGCTTTTGAGAAAATGAAACAAACCTGGAGAGATCATGAAAACCTTGTGGAATCAGCAATACGGAGAATATGCAGCAGGAGTATTATTGAATACCTGGATGAGGTACCCTTCAGGGGGAAACCCGATAACACTATTCGAATCGCAGGTGAATTTGTGATCTTTGATGCAAAATCCCCGGCCTCTGACAACCTTGATAATTTCCCCGCATACCTGAAGAGCCAGACAGAGCAACTCAAGAAATACATTAAACATGAAAATGTAAAAAGGGATATCTACCTTGTTATTCCATCCAATACAGTTGATGTGGTGGATCAGTATGTATATAATATGGGAGATTATAATGTATTCACTGTCACACTTGATTCTCTGGAACCTATCATTCTTTCCCTGAAGAAAATAGAAGAATATGAATTTGCCGAACAGCTCGCTCCGGAGGAACGTGACAATATTTGCAGGATCATTGGTAAATTTGCGCATACCACAAAAAGAAGGATTCAGCTGGATGGATTTTTTTCCTATCAATTCCTGGAGATTCTGACCAAGGTGAAAGCCGATCTTCCGAAAGACATTTACGATATGGTCATTGAGTTTGAAAAGGCTGAGAAACTAAATCCACCCCAGGAAAAAAGAGCCAAACAGATATTGACAGAGGATCTTATGGATGAGAGTGAGAAGCTTGGCATTGAGGCCAAAGCAAGGCTGGGAGAACATAAGCCGGAAATCAAAACCTAAAACTATTATCAAGGACAATACTTTTCAAGACCAGGGAGAGGTGACAGCTGTTGGAAGAGGGAAAATACCTGCGGTTCAGGTTTATGTACAGCAATTTACCCCAAAAAAGAACCCGCCCCCGGAATGAAATCCCCGAAGAGCGGGTTATGAGATTCACTATGTTGGTTTATTTCTCTGCTCTCATGTCAATCAATGATTCAGCTGTTTTCACAATCTGCAGGAACTCTCCACGATAGCCTTCGGGATCCTCTCCACGGCTGTGCTGTGCAAGCTTAATTACGTCTTCAATACTTGCATCGTTTTTGTATTGGGAATTGCGAAGGATCAGACCAAATTCTGCCACTGCTGCTGAGAACCTGAAAGATTCTGTTGTTGATTCCTGATCCAGTACCTTGCCTTTGACTGCTTTCTCAAACTTTGTGCTTGTTGATCCATCCGGTTGCTTATAGCGGAGCTTTACAGTAAGAAGTTCAGAATTGGAATTGATCTTTGACTTTTCCTGGTTCTGCTGGTATTTCAGAGGATCAATTGATGAGATACTTTCCTTCGATCCCGCCGGGATCAATTCATAAAGGGCTGTTACATTATGACCGGCACCCATTTCCCCTGCATCCTTTTTGTCGTCGTTAAAATCCTCGTCGTTCAGAAGCCTGTTTTCGTATCCGATAAGACGATATGCTTTAACCCTTTCAGGATTGAATTCCAATTGGAATTTGACATCCTTGGCAATTGTAAACAGGGTTCCCCCGAATTCACTTACCAGAACTTTACGTGCCTCCATAATATTATCAATATAGGCGTAGTTCCCGTTGCCTTTGTCTGCGATTATCTCCATCTTATCATCCTTGTAATTACCCATGCCAAATCCGAGGACAGTTATGAATACTCCATTGTCTCTCTTCTTCTCAACAAGCCTTTCCATTTCGGCATTGCTTGAAACTCCTACATTGAAATCGCCGTCGGTGGCCAGAATTATTCGGTTGTTTCCGTCCTCAATAAAGTTTTCTTCTGCAACCTTATAAGCAAGCAGCAAACCTGCTCCCCCGGCAGTCGAACCACCTGCAGAAAGGCGGTTGATAGCATCAAGTATCTTCTGCTTTTCAGTTCCGGGAGTTGATTCCAGAACAAGTCCAGCTGCACCGGCATAGACCACGATTGCTACCCTGTCTTCTTCCCTCAGCTCGTTGACCAGCATGTGGAATGCGTTTTTCAACAGTGGAAGTTTATTAGGTGAATTCATGGAACCGGATACATCAAGCAGGAATACAAGATTGGTTGCAGGCAGTTCTTCCTTGTCAATACTCTTTCCTTTCAGTCCGATATGCAATAACTGATGGTCTGAATTCCAGGGACAGGTAGATAATTCAGTGTAAACAGAGAAAGGATGCTTTCCGTCCGGCTCTGGATAATCATAGCTGAAGTAATTGATCATCTCCTCAATCCTGACTGCATCAATATTAGGGAGTTGTCCCTGGTTAATAAATCTGCGAACATTGGAATAGGATGCTTTGTCTACGTCAATTGAGAATGTGGAAAGTGGCTGTTTCAGTACATCCTTATACCCGTTTTCGTGAATAGTGGAGTAGCCTTCCGTATTAAACTGCGGGTTGTAAGAATTGTAGTATCCTCCTGAACCGTCCATTGCTGATTTTTTAGCATATGATCTGTTCGGAAGGCCTGGTCTGATGGCACCTGTCAATGCCTGTTCTTCGGCTTCCATAAAAATATGATCATGCATGACCGTTGGTCCGTCCGGATTCAGGGTTACATTGATGACCTTCTTATTCTTAATACTTACTTCCTTACTTATAAATCCTATAAATGAATATACCAGGACCTTGTCCTGTGGAGAGAGGGAAATTTTATAATTTCCGTTCAGATCCGTCATGGTACCACGATTGGTATTCTTAACGGTTATACTCACACCTGAAAGAGGTGAACCCTGATCATCCATGACGTTCCCTGTGATTACACGGGGTTCTATGGCTGCTATTAAAAAGATTGAAATGATCAGAATGGCGAAAGATGAAATGAATGTTCTCATGACTAATTGTTTTTGTTTAACTTCACTATCAGGATGCAGGGATAATTGGTATTCCATAAAAAATGTATATTTATTAGAGACCACTACGATTGTTGAAGATCACCCATAGCAGGAACAGCGACAAGGAAGACCATGTTTTGCTTGAAGAGTATCGTACTACCGGAGACCTGGAAGTTCTCGGTGAACTGTACTCGAGGTACATGCACCTTGTTTATGGTCTTTGTCTGAAATATTTACAGAACAGGGATGATGCGGGAGATGCTGTGATGCAGATCTTTGAAAAGCTTATTACCGAGATCGACCGGCACGAGATCCAGAAATTCAAGAGCTGGTTATATGTTCTGTCCAAAAACTATTGTTTGATGCAAATCCGGTCTGAGAAGTCAAATGACCGTAAAATGGATCTGTGGGTACAGGAGCAGGATGATTTTGTGGAATTCCATCCTGAAATGCATCCTATTGATGAAGAAGGAATCGAAAATCATACCGCTCTTTCGGAATGCATTGAGAAACTGAAGACTGAGCAGAAAGATTGCGTCCAGTTGTTTTATTATCAGAACTGGAGTTACCGGCAGATTTCGGAGATCCTTCATATTGATGAGAAAAAAGTAAAGAGCCATTTGCAAAATGCCAAAAGAAACCTGAAAATTTGCCTGGAGGGATAAGATGTCAAAGAATAAAAAATACAGGAACATTGACCCGGAAGACCTGATACGGTATTCAACTAATGGTCTTTCGGATGAGGAAAGGCATGCTCTGGAGAGAGAAACCCAGAGGGATCTCTTTATGGAGGAGGCTCTTGAAGGCTACTCTTCAATTCATTCTGATCAGGCAGTTGAGGATATATCCAGGTTGCAGTCACGTCTAAAACGGAGGATTTCCGGCCGTCGATCGATGGTTTGGGTCGGGATGGCCGCTTCTGTTGCTGTGATCCTTACCCTGGGGACACTCTATTTTACCGTTTTTACTGATACGCTTGGTAAATTGGACCAGACTGTTGCCGAATCAGAATCTGTTGAACCGGAAGGGGAAAAAGGAATTCCTGAAGACCTTAAGACCAGGGATGAAGTTGGGATGGATGATCCCGGTGAAACTGAGAAACCTCCTGAACCTGAAATCGAATACAGGGCAGTGGAACAGGAAGTTGCTTCAATTCCTGAAATTATAGATGGGGGAAGGGACCAACCTGAGACAGATGATAATTTTGAGGTGGAAGAACCGGTTATTGCTGCCGATGCAGAGAATGATGAGAAGGCTGAGTTTATAGTCACTGATGAAGTTATTGTTGCCGGAGAGGAATCCCAGACGAATGACAGTTTTCTAATGGTGGAATTTGAGGCAATGGAGGATATGGCCCAGACCCGTCAACTTGAAGGTGCGGTAGCGGATGAAGGCGTTTCCATGGATGCTCCACAAGCTGCAGCCAAAAAGGAATCAAGGTCAAAATCAGCTGTAGCTGTTTCATCTGTTGAAATGCTTCCTGACAGCATTCCTGTATTGCCTGTCGGGGGAATGGAATCCTTTAACCGTTATATCGAAGAAAACATTCGTTATCCTGATCTGTTGCCGTCAGATGCAATTGTTGTATTGACATTTGAGGTAAGCAACGATGGTCGCCCCGAAAAAATTCAAGTTGAGGAATCCCCCGGAGAGGATTTTAGCGTGGAAGCAATACGATTATTGCGGGAGGGTCCTGCCTGGACTCCTGCATTCAATGACGGCAGACCTGTTGTTAAAAGAAACCGGTTGAAAATTGAATTTACAGGGGATTGAGCGAGACAAGTGAATTATCAACTGCATCCACAACCTGGTGGATGAGGCTGTCATTTATTATCAGTGGAGGCATCAACCTGACAACATTTGATTTAAGACCCGCAATCATACGATGTTGAAAAAGATATTCGTGAACTTTTTCGGCCAGATCTTTTTCATGAAACTCAATTGCAATCATTAAACCTCTACCCCTTATTTCTTTAATACTATTATGTTTACGGGCGGTCTCTTTAAGTAATGATTTAAATAGTATTCCTTTTTCTTCGGTTTTAGTTACCAGACCCTTTCTATCCATTTCCTTGATAACCTGGAGGGCCACGGCACATGCAAACGGGTCGTTCTGATGAGATTGAGCATACCGGAATGGCATTTCTTCAAATGCCTTTGTGATTTTTTTGCTGAGAGATACAGAGCTTACAGGATATCCATTTCCTAGTCCCTTACCACAAACAACGATATCTGGGTTCATGCTATAATGCTCAAAACCAAACCATTTTCCGGTCCGGCACATACCTGTTGTGACTTCATCCACTATTATCAGGCTACCCGCGGACTTTGCTTTTTTGACAATGGCAGATACAAATCCGGCAGATGAAAATTGTATAAGTCTCCATGCAGTTCCCGGCTCAAAAACAAATGCTGCAATCTTTTCAAAATTTAAGGAAGAAAGTTTCTCGAAATTTTCAGCAGGGATTTTATTTGCCGTCTTATCTTTTAAGGAATCTTTGCCATGGCCATATGCACTCAGGTAGCTGCCATCGATTATGCAGATCCTGTTCCTACCGGTAATATGTTTTGAGATGGATATTGAGAGGTCTACTGCTTCTGATCCGCTGCTGAGAAAAACGGATTTACCATCGGGAATTCTTAACATGGTAACCCATATGCTGGACAAGATCCAACTGCTTGGTTATTGCCCTGTTAATACGAGGATGATTATGTCCCAGGTTAGTACACCAAACACCGGATTACAGATCGAGATATTTTTTTCCTTCCCTGTCAAAAAGAAAACACCCCTGGCTCTTTAAAATTTCAATTTTACCAGGCTCTACAAAAGGTATCAGATGGGACATATTTATTTGATTTCCTTCATTTACTTGAGTTTTATACGCATTAGATACATATCGGCAGTCATATACAGCCAGGAACCATCTGAGTCGAGTGTACAATTGGATGTGGCCTGTCCGGTAAGAATAGATCCGAGGTGATTGCCATCGGGATCGAGCACGAGAACCCCTCCGGGTCCGGTGGCAAAAATGATCCCGTCGCTTCGAACAGTCATTCCATCGCAGGATCCCTTCCTGGATTTCTTTAACTCCCTGGCACTAAAGAATAGTTTTCCTTCGGTCAGGGTTCCATCCTTAGAAATACTATATTCATACAGTGATGCGTCAATGCCTGAAGAGGCAAGGTAGAAGCGGGATTCATCCGGTGAAAGCCCCAGCCCGTTTGGTCTGGCTATACTGTCGAGAAGAAGTGAAACATGGCCATCCGGAGCAAGCCTGAATACTCCGGCAAAATTCATTTCTCTCTTAGGATCATCCCATCTTAATTCCATCCCATAGGCAGGATCCGTGAAATAGAGATCTCCATTGCTGCTGAAAACAGCGTCATTTGGACTGTTAAATCGTTTCCCATCCCAATTATCGGCAAGTGTCACATAATCTGGTTGTGGATCGGAAAGAGGGGCATCCATCCTTGCCATTTTGCGATCCCCGTGCTGGCATAACACCAATCTGTCATTCGGGTCAAGCAACAGGCCGTTTGATCCGGTCTCACCTCCTCGCCTGATCGTATCCGTATATCCCGATGGTTTAAGGTATAACTCTAAACCATCCTTTTCAGTCCACTGAAAAACAGAATTATGTGGAATGTCAGAAAATAGAACAGCCTCTAATTCCGGCACCCATACCGGACCTTCAGACCACTCAAAACTATCAGCAATAATTTCGGGCAGGACCCCTGGTTTAATGATATCATCCATTATGGGACTCAGCCTTTCTACCGAACCAGTTTTAGTGTATTTATTTTTACATCCGGAAAACCCTGATACCAATAACAGAATTACACTTATTGTAACAGCTTTTTTCATTCTTATTTAGTTTAGTTGGTTGTGTAATTTAACTAATTTAGCACATTCAAGTATATGTATACTGAAAAGAATATATGTGAAATGAGAAAAATTGCATTTGTTGTTTTATTAAGCCTGCTTACCTTTTCCTTTGGCAAATCCCAGGAAGAGTGCAGAAGAATATTCCAGGAGGATCATTCAACATGGAGTTTTCCCGGCAGAGAATTAAAAGCACTTGTAAGTATACCTGCAGGGGAGGGGCCTTTCCCGGTGGTTATGGCAATACATGGAGGTGGATTTACTGAGGGAAACCGCAACAGGTTTGATTCAAGTATTCACCAGCATTTTATCGATCTGGAGATTGCATTTATCTCCGTTGAATATCGCCTGGTCAAGGATGGGGGCGAACATCCTGAAGCGATACGGGATTGCATGCATAACCTTCACTGGATTAAGGATCATGCGTTGGATCTTAAAATTGATCCCTCACGAATTGCTGTCATGGGATCCTCTGCAGGATCTTATCTTGCGATGATGGTTGGACTCACGTGTCACGACACATTGTACCAGGCAGATTACGGTCCGTATCAGGGAAAGACAAGCTCCGTAAATGCAGTTATTAGCAGTGCGGCAATGTATGAATGGACCGCAATAAAAAATGGAAAATCCTACATCAAAGATTTCCAGGATGATATGAAATCTTCACCGGTTTACATGGCTCCTTTTAATCAAACAAAGGCTTATCTATTACTCGGAGGTGATAATGATAAGGACTGGTCCCCTCCCAAATCCGCTGCCACTATGCAAAGAAGATTGTCAAGTTCAGGGGTACATTCAGAGTTGCACCTGAAGGAAGGAACGGATCATCCGTCTTTATACAGGATGGATAGCCGGTATGTCATTTGGGCCTTTAAGAGAATCGATCCCTTTCTCGAGAAATATTTACGTTGAAAGTTCATTTTTCCATTGCTTCAATTTCTTCATCGTCCGTGTCGTAAATACCTGTTGGCGGGGAATTGCCGGATGGAAGAATAGGAGATGATTTTCAGGAGAATTAATTTTTAATAATAGTCTTCAAATCCAGCTCCAGGTATTCTGATGCCGCTTCAAGAGTTGACACTACAAAGATCTCATGCTTTTCCATAACAATGTTTTGGTATACAAGGGAGAGTGCAGTGGCAGCAGGTTCCGAAACCAGAAACACCCACCGTGAATGGGAATAGTCACTGTCAACAACAAACCTGCCAATTGACATGGCCTGCTCCGGAGAGAAATCTAGGGAGGCATCACGCATATCTGCCAGTCCCACAAAATCCTTTGAAAAGTCTGAATGAGCTGCTACTTCCTTATAAAATTCTAACAGGGAGCCGGAATCCGAGCCTGTGGTCCAGGAATGTATGAACCTATGTTCAGGGTAGATCTTGAAAAAATTCATCGTGGTAAGTGGTTTGAGGAGGAAAGTTAAGAAATATATGGATTCGGAGGTTTAAAATAAAGATACATCTTCCCCGGAATTCCATAAAAAACCTGAGCAGTTATTCCGCCAGGATTTTATTTATCAGCTCACTTACTTCTTCTGCTCTTATATACACCATCATATGGGATCCTTCGGGCAGGAGGTAGTCATAGCTTATATTCCGTATGGGGAGTGTGCTGTCATTGTCTCCATGGATATGAACAATGCAACTGTCATATTCCTTCCTTTTCCAGTCAATAATCATATTTACGGTCCATTTCAAATAGGCCGGATCCTTTGCCATAAGCATTGACCTGAAAAGAGTATCCTGTTTGCGTTCGGGTTCAACTATCGGGGCGAGTATCTTTGATCCCCACTTTATCATTTTTTTCGGGGTAATCTGGTTGATCGGAACATATTTCTGAAATTTATATCTGCCTGGCAGTTCATCCCTGCATTTTGCCGAGGAGATTATTATCACCCTTTCGGGGGAAAGGGTATCAGCAAGTTCAGTGCTTATCATTCCTCCCAGGGATACTCCGACTAAAATAAATTTTCGGTTTGTATCTATCCGGGGAATAAAGCTTAAGGCATAGTCCCGCATGGACATTTTCCTTTCAGGCATGGGAAATTCCAGGTGCACGGTATCATACGGGAAGTCAATCTTATTGAATATCCTGCAGTCTGCTCCTGTTCCCGGCAATAGATAGATAACAGGCTCATTGCCAGTGTCTGTCATGTCCGCAGAAGCAGGCAGATGAAGGAACAGTATTAATAATGCATAGGTGACACCTGACATCTGGTCTATTTCCTCTTTTTCAGGTCATCCATTCTTTCCTGGATCTCCTCCTGTGATAGTTTTCTGTTTTTCTGGCTATCCACCACTGGTTACCCTGAGGGTCTGTTACTCCAGCTTCCCTGTAGCCTTCAGGGGCAGGACCTGGTTGTATTGACTTGCTCATTGGCAATAACAATTCAATAAAAAAACCGGGCCTTTTCGGACCCGGTTAGAAATCATTACAGAAATATTACTTCGTTTCAATAAGGGGGATCTCGAGAGCCAGATTAGCATTAATCATGGTCTCGATCTTATTCTCAGCCTGGAAAAACCTTGCAGCTTTGCCAGCCGGAAGGATTTTCTTGAATTTCTTGTAATATTGGCTCTTAAGTTTTAGGAGTTCCTTGTTGAAAGCCATAGATGCTAACCATAGCTGGTCTGCCTTTTCATCCGTAAGGTTTTCATAATTCTCAGAATAGTCCAGGATAATGGCAATTCTTTTGTTTTGGACAAGGTAAAGCTTTCCCTGGTATTCATTGTAAAGATCCCAGAATGGCCTGCTTTCTGTATCAGTAAGTTGCATTACTTCAACAATGACAGCTTTCTTTTCGGTATTCAGTACGTCTCTGGCAATTTCAAGGTAGTCGTTATCTGATTGAGCGTAAGCAGAAACAGATAAAATGGTAATAATAACAAATGATAATAGTGATTTCATGGTTCTCTGTTTTTTTTTAAGTGTTTTAATTTCGAGGCCAAATATATATAATTCAGTGGCATATTAAAATTAGAAAAAAAGATTGTATTATTTTTAACAAATAATTTGTTCGACCGAATTTATGTCACATAACATCCTTAAAATACCTCTTCTAGGATTATTGCTTGTATTACACCACCTGGTTTACAGCCAGGCTGATGCAAAATACATGCAAAATCCGGATACTACAATTTATGTTCTGGACCATACGGATCTACTAACCCTGCGTTTTTATCCGCTCGCAAAATTTAATTCTCTTGAGATAAAAGGTCCTTCAGAAAGAATTTCCATGCAGCCCAATGGTAAGGGTAGTGTAGGAATCGGGTTCAACTATAAATCCATTGGATTCGGATTCTCTGTGGGACTGCCGGCTACGGATGAAAGCAATGTGAAGTATGGGCAAACCCGCCGTTTTGATCTTCAGATGAGCTATTATGGAGAAAAGCTTGCTGTTGATGGTTACTTTCAGGAGTATGAAGGCTATTACCTGGCAAATCCGACAAGTATAACAAATTGGAAAAACCCCAATTATCCGCAGTCAGCGGATCTCAGGGTAGCATCACTCGGGGGGACAATCCACTATATTTTTAATTCAGAAAAATACTCCTATAAAGCGGCGTATCTGCGTAACCAGATCCAGAAAAAAAGTGCCGGCAGTTTTATTGCAGGATTATTCGCGTTTTTAGATGAAGTAAGTTCAGATTTCGACCTATTACCTGATTCACTTGTGGAGAGTGTACGTCAAACGGTTGATATAAAAGCATTCAACTCAGCATCTTTCGGGGTCACGGGAGGATATATGTACACTTTTGTTATTAAGAGGAATTTCTTTATTAATGTGGGACTGGCACCCGGGATCGGATACCGTAAATCTTTTGTTGAAACCCGGGATGGTTCAGAAAAATTTGGGAATGCCCTTGGAATACTGGTACAAACAAGGATTGCACTTGGTTATGAATTCAGAACCTTTTTTCTGGGCGCAGCTTACTCTTCAATCCTGCGTAATTTCAACCATGAAAACGCTGAGGTGAGTCTGGGTACCGGCCAGATCCGTTTCATCTTAGGAAAGCGCTTCGATGTTTCAAAAAAAAGGCCGTAAAAAAATATTTATACGGCCTCGAGTTTGAACTTTATATTTCTACTGAGTGGGATGAACCGGGAACTTGGCCATAATTGCCTGAACAGCTTTCGGAACATTTTTTTCCCTTTTTGCCGGATTTTCATCAATTGTCTTTGTCCCGATACCTTCCCAGAGAAGTGTTTCACTTTTCGCATCAAAAACATCACAGACAAGTGTTCCAACAGCATAATCATACTCCGATATCGTCGTGGTTGAGTGGCCGCCGCCCCATCCATATCCGGGGCCATATCCGTAATAACCTCCATAGTAACCTCCGTATCCGCCGCCCATAGATGTGGTGGTTGCAGATGTTGAGGTTTTCTGTTCAACAACTATGAAAAGGGTTACAATAAGATCAGCATTATCTTCAACAAAACTATACCCCCGCCTCTTAAATTCATCTCCGAAAGCATTTTCAATCCTTTCCTTATCAAAGCGGGTCAGGATCTTGTCACTTTCCTCTGCCCATCCGTAGTATTCCAGTGTTGAAAATTGTGACCAGTCAACTGTTGGGTCAGTATCCGAAATAACCTTAATGCCCGAACAAGAATTTAAAAGGAATACTCCTAAAAATCCAAGTGTAATAATTGCAATTTTTTTCATCTTTTATGTATTTTAATAAGTAGTGTTTTTGAGGCCTGTGGTGCGGGCAAATATATCAAGGAAATATTATAATACCAATTAATTTACTCTGAGTCAAGCAGCTCCTCTATTTCATTAAGGTGTAGCCTGAAGTGAGGAAGATAATCAAGAATACCCTCCTCCAAGGAAATTTGTCAACATTACCCATAACATGGATAACATGAAGGTTGGAATACTTCCAGACCTGTACCAGTGTAAACCAGTCTTCTTCCTGGTAATTTTGAATAGAAATCCACCGGTCATTATTCCCGTATGTGGCATAATTAGCATTTTCTGATTGTTCTGTCCCTGTTGTGAGAGGAGGGATCCGGAAATACCTGCCCGGGGTCTATTCGGCTGATCAATACTCCTGCTCTGTTACGGGTTAATTTTTGATGGGTTTTCCCATCCGGCTGTGCCACAAAGGCGGGGAAACTGCTTTCCTTCCTGCTGTTGTTGCTTGCACTGATCCACAGATAATTGTTCGCAGCATTTCCCTTCACCGTCCCGGTTATTAGCTCCCCCAGTTCTTTCCCCTCCTTCCGGTAGAGCTCAGAGGACAGATTCCCATCATACCAGGATTGAAATAAAACCTTAACCTTCTTCTTGTAATATTCACGATACAATTCGGGATATCTCCATTCATGGCAAATCAGAAGTCCACATTCTATACCATTGATTCTGAAAACAACCGGTTTGGTTCCGGGGGAGTAGTGTTTGTGTTCCATTTCACCGGGCGCACCGTACAGCAATCTTTTGTCATACCTATTGATGATCAAGCCCTTATCATTAATCAGGTGGAGAGAATTGTTCGGCTTGCGCACTCCATTTTCGAAATGATGGCTCCCTACGATTACCCAGATATTTAACTTTCCTGCAAGTTCGCATATTTGCATGAGGGCGTTTTGGACATTACCAAAATTCTTCTTATCAACAGAATCAAATTCCTCTCCGGCATATCCACTGAGATTGCATTCTGAAAAGTGTACTATGTCAGCACCTCTGGCATTTGCCTCCAGGATCTGTTTTCTTATGAAAGAAAGGTTCTTGTTTACCTGTGCATGTATCGGATGCTGACAGGTGGCTATGATCAAGTTTTCTGGCATATAACAATAAATTCTTTTGAGCCTTCAGCTAATTTATTCCCTTTATAATCCCCCCAAATCTCATATTTATCAAACATGGATCTTTCTATGAGATGTTCCAACTCATACCTGAAGAAGAACCTCAGCGAGGTGTCCCATCTCTCAGTTTTCTTTCCTTCCTCTTCCTCCCACTCGAATTCAAATGTTATGTTGATCAGCTGATTAATTAATTCAGGCCTGGTTGATACGGTCCTGGTGAGCTTCTTGCCCGGCTCATATTCAGCCTCAAAGTCAGTCTGATTTTCTAGTCCCGTGATCAATTGTTTGAGGTCGGGAATAAAAGCATCAAATATGAATTTTCCTCCTGGTTTCAGGTGACGGTACACATTATTAATTGCCTCAAGCTGTTCCTCTTTTTCCGTAAGATGCATCATTACCCTGAAGGGAGCAATTACAAGGTCAAAATGAAAGTCAAACTCAAAATCTAAAATACTTTGAATGCTTATTCTATGGGCATGTTCAGCATCAAGTTTTTCAATCAGGACATTAATCATGGGTTCACTGATATCAAGTCCGTAAATATCAGTCCCCATACCAAGTGCATCCATAAAAAACCTTCCGGTTCCGACTCCTGCCTCAAGTATTTTTCCTCCGGATTGTCTTATTTGTTCGAAAAAAAACTCATTGTCCACCCCATCCCTCATATTCTGGTATATTAAGTCATAGAAACGGGCAAAAACCTCAGGATATTCAGATGACATGTGTGCTGGTATTAGTCTGTCAGAAAGTTACGGAAATAATTTATTTGTCTCTTCTGTTGGTAACTTATGAGTTAGCCTGACCGGATAATCAATATTTTTATCACTTATCATTGGTGAAGGTATTATGCAAGTAATGGGACTTAATTACTTTGATATTGTAATAGCTATTCTATTGCTATGGAGTTCGTACAGGGGATTTACCAAGGGATTCCTGGTAATGGCAGCTTCGCTTGCTGCATTGATACTGGGTGTATGGGGGGCTTTTCGTTTTTCCAACCTGATTGCCGGATTATTGATTGATAACTTCGATCTTCAGTCAAAATATACTGCTTTAATCGCTTTTGCACTGACTTTTATTGCCATTGTGATAGTGATTCATCTTTTGGCAAGGGTAATGGATAAACTTGTAAAAGCTGTTGCACTGGGATTTGTTAATCGACTTGCGGGACTTGCTTTCGCTGTTGTAAGGACCGCATTTTTAGTAAGTATCGTTCTGGTAATCCTGAATTCCATAGACCAACGAGTTCCTTTCATCCCTGAAGAGCATAAGGAACAATCCCTTTTGTATAAACCCCTCTCAAGGCTGGCACCAGCCATATTCCCCTATCTGAATTTTGAAGATCTGAAAGGGCGTTTCCGGGAACCGGGTCCGACTGAAATTAAGACTTGATTATCCCTGGCTAATATTGGGCGGGAAGTTTTAATGAAGACAGGTCCTAAAATCCTGAAAGCCGCCGCGTAAAAGAGAGAACTTTACTATATTTGGGCAAAATTTTCCCATGAATTTTGTAGAGGAACTACAATGGAGAGGTATGATCCACGATATCATGCCCGGCACCGAAGAACAACTTGAAAAGGAAATGACCACGGCGTATATCGGGTTTGATCCAACGAGTGATTCTTTACATATTGGCAGTCTTGTCCAGATAATTATTCTCAGGCATTTTCAGCTTGCCGGGCACAGACCTTTGGTTTTGGTTGGTGGGGCCACCGGTATGATCGGAGATCCCTCGGGAAGGTCCTCTGAGCGAAACCTCCTTGATGAGTCAACTCTGCGGAAAAACCAGGATGGTATTCGAAACCAGCTGGCGAAATTCCTTGATTTCAGTGAAGAGTTGCCCAATGGAGCTAAAATGGTTAACAACTATGACTGGATGAAGGAGTATTCTTTCCTTGATTTTATCCGGGATATCGGCAAGCACTTAACGGTAAACTACATGATGGCCAAAGACTCTGTAAAAAAGCGGATCAGCCAGGAAAGCAAGGAAGGAATGTCATTTACCGAGTTTACCTACCAGCTTGTACAGGGTTATGACTTTTTACATCTCTATGAATCAATGGATTGCAAACTTCAGATGGGGGGCTCAGACCAGTGGGGGAATATTGTAACCGGTACAGAACTGATACGCCGGAAGAAAAGCGGTGAAGCCTTTGCTCTGACTGTTCCCTTGGTCACCAAAGCAGATGGCGGAAAATTCGGAAAGACTGAGGAAGGAAATGTATGGCTTGATCCCCGATACACTTCCCCATATAAGTTCTACCAGTTCTGGATAAATGTTAGTGACGAGGATGCTGAAAAGTATATTAAAACCTTCACCTTCCTGAACAAAAATGAGATCGACAATATAACAAGGGATCACGTTAAGGCTCCTCATGAGCGAATGCTGCAAAAAACACTGGCCAGGGAAGTTACAACACTTGTCCATTCAAAAGAAGATTACGAGGCTGCCGTAGAGGCTTCCCAGATTCTTTTTGGCAAGTCCACAAAAGAATCACTTCAAACCATCCGCGAAGACATGTTCCTGTCCGTTTTCGAAGGCGTACCCCAGTTTAGTATTGGCAAGGATAAAAAAAACTCCTCTGTGATGGATCTTCTT
The DNA here is from genome assembly GCA_011053095.1 of Bacteroides sp. Lineage (GTDB taxonomy): Bacteria > Bacteroidota > Bacteroidia > Bacteroidales > SM23-62 > SM23-62. The sequence continues at coordinate 4,515 of DRHS01000290.1, read as the reverse complement.
TCGGTCCACACCGCAATATTTTCTTCAAAAGGAGAGTTAAAAAGAATGGTACAGGGAGGTGGACTAATGATCAACAAACAGAAAGTTGAGGATACGGAAACACAAATTGATCAGAATGATTTTATAAACGGCAAGTACCTGCTCGTGCAAAAAGGGAAAAAGAATTATTATCTGATTACTCTTCAGAATTAGAAATACCCAATAAACTCTCTAAAAATGAACAACGAAAATTCCCAGTTCAATTTCGAATCAACGGATCTGATAGTTTATATCTGGAAACGTAAAATACCTTTGATTCTCATTACAGTTGCCGCAGCAATACTCTCTATTATAGTATCATATACGATTACTCCGAAGTTTAAATCAAGCGTAGTACTCTTTCCGGCATCGGAATCACCAGTTTCAAAATCTCTACTTCAGACCAATTTCCAGGATCGTATCGGAATACTCGGCTTCGGTACAGAGGAGCAGCTTGAAAGAATCCTCCAGGTGCTTCATTCAGATGAGATAAGAGACCAGATCATAGAGAAGTTTCAACTCATGGAGCATTATGAGATTGATCCGCTGGGACAGTTTCCGCGCACAAAATTATTTGCCAAGTATGCCTCTAATATTACTTACCGGAGAACAGAATATAATTCAATCATAATTGAAGTGTTGGATGAGGATCCCCAGATGGCTGCGGATCTTGCAAACGGAATCTCTTCTCTGATTGATAATACCATGAATGAGATGAAACGGCAAAGGGCAATGATGGCCTTTGAACTGGTGGAAAATGAATACAATAGTGCCCAGCAAAGGGTAAAAGAGCTGAATGACTCGGTATCTTATTATAACAGTAAGGGAGTTATTGCACATGAGCATCAGATTGAGCGTTTGACCGAAGCCTATGGTAAGGCATTGACAGATGGGAATAAGAGTGCGGTCAAAGACATTGAAGACAAAATGAAGGAATTGCAGAAATATACTGCTCCTTTCATTTATTACAGAACCCTTTGGGAAAATGAATCTATACGCCTGCGAGACCTTACTTCAAAATACATTGAAGCCAGGGCTGAGACTGAGCTTACCTTTTCCCATATTTTTGTACTTGATAAAGCCTACAGGGCTGAAAAGAAGGCATATCCCAAGAAATCAATTATTGTAATGGTTTCTACTTTCACCAGTTTTCTACTCGCTGTTATTTTATTTATTTTCTTTGAAAGTTTCCTCAGGAAGATCCGGTCTGAGTGATGAGGTTGAACCTGGCAAATAATCGGGAAACCTATTTGGTTTACCTGTTCTCGTTCCTGTTTATTGCTATTAATGCAGTAACCATTGCACTTGAATTTTATTATTTCAGCCTGGTCCCCCTTGCATTGCTTATTATACTTGTAACTGTCTACTCCCTTGATAAATTAATATACCTCGCAGTTTTTGTTGTCCCCTTATCTTTCCAGCTTACCAGCCTTATCCCGGGAAGCAGTTTAAACCTGTCCATACCCTCTGAACCTTTACTTGCGGGAATACTTATTTTTTCCCCCTTGAAGTATCTTTTCGACAGTAAATTCGATAAAAAGATCCTGTATCATCCTGTATCAATTGCAATACTATTCAACCTGGTTTGGATATTTATTACCTCAATAACCAGCACAATGCCGTTGGTTTCCTTTAAGTTCCTGATATCCCGCCTTTGGTTTATTGTTGCGTTTTATCTGATTGCCACCCAGATATTCAGAAAAATTGACCAGGTGCGGGTTTATACCTGGATGTATGCATTATCCCTTCTGATTGTTGTCGGTTATGCCTGGTCACGACTTATCCCATTTGGATTTTTAAATCAGCAGGCAGCCCACTGGGTAGCTCAGCCATTTTATACGGATCATACATCATATGGAGCTGTTCTGGCAATGCTGATACCTGTTTTTATAGGCTTTGTTTTAACCATGAAAGATTTAAGTCTTATACGCCGTGTTTATTCCTGGGCAGTTCTGGCAGTATTCCTTACAGCCGTTCTTTTCTCATATACCAGGGCAGCATGGGTTAGTCTGATCGGGGCGCTTGGTGTATTTTTTGTAATCCGTTTGAGAATTAAATTCGTATATCTTGCTATTCTTGGATTTCTGGCATTTGGATATCTGTACAGCCAACGAACCCAGATTATAATATCTCTGGAACAAAACAGGCAGGACTCATCTGAGGACCTTGCTGAGCATGTCAGATCAATATCAAATGTTGCCACGGATGTATCCAATATGGAAAGACTTAACCGGTGGAGTTGTGCCTGGAGAATGTTTAAAGAAAAACCTGTTTTTGGCTGGGGACCGGGAACCTACATGTTTCAGTATGCATCATTTCAGATTGAAAGGGGAAAGACTGAGATAAGCACCAATGCCGCAACCCTCGGCAATGCTCACAGTGAGTACATCGGTCCCCTGGCAGAATCCGGGATCTTCGGTCCCATTACCTTTCTTTCCATCGTACTGGCAAGCATTTTTACGGGACTGAAAAACTGGTATACCATCAGGGATAGAAAGATCCGGATATTATCTCTTTCCCTTGTTCTTGGATTGATCACCTACTATCTGCATGGATTGCTGAATAATTTTCTTGATACTGATAAAGCATCTGTTCTGTTTTGGGGATTTACTGCAGCAATTGTTGCCATAAGTGTTTACCACAGGGAGCCTGAGGAAGGGAATGATCCTGCCGCAGTAAAGAATTCAGAATGATGTAATTTATTTGGGAATGAAATCTATTCCCAGGATGGTAATATCATCAAAAATAGCCTGATTACCTGTCAGGATTCCCTGTCCCTCAATAATTTCCTGAATATTATTTTGAATAGACCTTCGATTTGCCAGATGCCATTCTACTTTTTCAGTACCGAATTCCACCCCTTCCTCATCCACAAGCTCGATAAGTCCATCTGTATAACAGAGCAACTTTGATGGTTCCCCAATTGTAATTTTACCCATTTCTATTTTAGGGATTTCATCCAGCATCCCCATTCCTACACATCCTTCCCCCAGCATGCTGATCTTTTTCTTTTCTTTTTCATAAAGTATGGGCTGATTATGCCCGGCATTTATGTATCTCAGTTCCTTACTGCTTACCGTATACTTGCCAATAAAAAGGGTAAGGAATTTTTCTCCCTTGGCACTGGCCATAACTCTGTCATTCAATTTTATAACAAGTTGATCAAGAGGTATTTCATCGGTGAAAAGAGCCCTGAGATTTGCCTGAAAATTTGACATTAGAATGGCAGCCGATATACCTTTCCCGGAGACATCGGCTATGCAGAAGCCGAATACATTATCATTCAGCGCAATGCAGTCATAATAATCTCCCCCGACTGAAAAGTGAGGGTGGTAGAATGCACTGAAACGGACAGATTTATCCTGTGGGAGATTTGCATTTTCAGGTATTAGCATGTTTTGCATCCGTGATGCAAGCTCAAGCTCCTTTTTCATTGCTTCCTGCCGCAGGCTTTCATTGAACAGGCGAATGTTTTCAATAGCGACAATAATAATATTTGAGATGGTCTGAATGAAGTGGAGGTGTTTGATTGTTGGACTCACACCATCGGCGTCTTCATCGATGTCACCGATTAATACATATGCCAGGGGGGTGTCCTGGGTTATTACAGGAATAATGATATCAAAATTCTTAAGCCTCTCATTCGGGGATGATGTAACAAAACTAATCTCCTTTATATGCAGAAGGTCGGTTTCTACATTAATGGTTGCAACTGCTTCCTTATCCAGACCGGTGGTTAGGATGGTATCCCATTTGTCATTTAGCTTAAGAAGGGCTACCCTGCCAATGTTAAGTTCATCTTTAAGGATGGTCTCATAGCGTTTCAGCAAGTGTGAGATGGACAGGTTTTCATTGATTGCCTGAGTGATCTCCAGCAGAGCATTCAGCTTAAAGGAATATAACTTTAAGCGTTTAATAGATGCTTTTTCTGACATTGAGTTCTTAGATTATGCTTTTTTAGCTCCTTACTCTTTCAACATAGTCTTTGGTCCGTGTATCTACTTTTATTTTTTCACCGCTGGGGTTAAGGTAAATGTAGCAAGGGTTGAGAGAAGACCATATCAGTTTCTTTACAAGGATGATATGGGGTATCATTTTATGCATCTTGAAACATTTGAGCAGATATCCTTAGAGCCATCTATGATTGAGGGACCCGAATTTCTCAAGGACGGTACTGAAGTTGAAATTCTTTACCACGCTGATACCGAAACTCCCTTAACTTGCGACCTGCCTCCTTTTGTAGTTATGGAGGTAACTTACACTGAGCCCGGAGTCAGAGGAGATACATCATCAAGTACAGCGCTGAAACCTGCAACGCTTGAAACTGGAATCACAATTAATGTCCCTATTTTCGTTAACCAGGGTGAAAAAATAAAAGTAGATACACGGACCAAAGACTATGTTGAAAGAGTAAGGAGCTAAAAAAGCATAATCTAAGAACTCAATGTCAGAAAAAGCATCTATTAAACGCTTAAAGTTATATTCCTTTAAGCTGAA
>DRHS01000289.1 GCA_011053095.1 Bacteroides sp. | reverse complement strand
TGATAATTATAAACACATATACAGGATCGTCTCCACATGGGACAATACTAATGGAGAATTTCACAATGCTAGAACAGCCCCTCCACTGGCCCCCGCATTTGAAGAATCCTTTCCCGAAATAACTGAAACGGCAAGATTTTTTCCGGCTATATCAAAGATGTTGATTAGCCATGGGGAGAATAAGTTTTATGAAAAAGAAATTGCATTCGCAGATGAGGAATTCTTCAGGATTTTCACCTATCCATTTGTATATGGCTCGGGCCAAAATCCATTTCCAGCTATAAACAATGCTGTAATTTCGGAAGAGATTGCTCAAAAATATTTTGGTGATGAAAATCCTGTTGGAGAAATTATTAGTCTGGATGATGAAACAATCATTACGATTTCAGGTGTTATTGAAAATGTTCCTGTCAACGCTCATTTACAATTTGATGTCCTGTTAAATTATGATATGTTAGAAGTGCTGTATGACTGGGAATGGGGCTGGGAGAACAATGCAATTTTTGCCTATGCTTTATTGAGGGAAGATGTGGATCACCCAGCACTTAAAGCCAAAATCGACACACTTACCAAAGAGCTTTACAGTCATGGGACCTATGAATTTTTTTTGCAACCCTTATCGGATATACACCTGAGGTCCTCCTTCGAATATGATATAGATGGACATTCGGAGCCAAAAGACCAGTACATCAGGATATTCATGCTCATTGCTATTTTCATTCTCTTAATCTCTGTCATCAATTATGTAAATCTTTCCACTGCCCGTTCCACAATAAGGGCGCGTGAAGTGGGTGTTCGAAAAGTATTTGGGGCACACAGGACACAATTGATAAGGCAGTTTATGGGAGAGTCATTCTTTCTTTGTCTCCTTTCGTATTTAATTGCTATGCTGCTTGTGGAGGCGGCCCTGCCATATTTCAATGCCTTCACAGGAAAAGAAGTAAATATAGATTACTCGAATTTTCGTTTTTTATTCGGAGTCATTGCCATATTGGTTTTTACGGGTATACTCTCCGGATCATATCCTGCATTGTTACTCTCTTCATATATCCCGGCCAGGACCTTAAAGGGAGATATAAAGGGTGGTCCTTTATCATTTCGAAGGGTACTTGTTATTCTGCAATTCTCCATTGCTATCCTGATGATCATTTGTACCGGAATGGTCTATCGTCAACTAACTTTTATTCAAAACCGCAACCTGGGGATCAATACGGATCAGGTTATTTATTTTCCCGTGATGGGAAACATGGGGGAGAAATTTCAATTCTTAAAAGAAGAGTTGAATAAATATCCGGGTGTAAAAGGAGTTGCAAGTAGTTTATGGCTGCCCACATTTACTGGTAGTGGGACATACGGAATCAGATGGGAAGGGAAGCAGGAGGGGGACAATCTGTTTATAAGTGTCGCTCAGGTGGACCATGATTATATCCCCACCTTTGGTATTAAACTTGTGGAAGGTCGAAATTTCAGAATTGATCATCCAGCCGACTCTGGCAATTACATCTTAAATGAAACAGCAATACAATTGATGCAAATCGATGATCCAATCGGAAAAGAATTCAGACTCTGGGGTATGAAAGGAGTAATCATTGGTGTCATGAAAGATTATAATTTTAATTCGCTCCATAAAGAGATTGACCCTATTTGTTTGCACATTCCCGGTCCATTTGTTGATGAAATGTATGGATATATTTTTATCAAACTGGAAGGAAGTGATATTAGAAAAACAATCAATAATATTGAACGAACCTGGAATAAGGTATATCCTGCCTTTCCGCTGGACTATACTTTCCTTGAGGAGGAGTACGCCGATCTCTATATTGCTGATAAGCGGATGCGCAGTCTGTTTGCCCTTTTTGCAGCACTATCTGTTTTCCTCTCCTGCCTGGGATTGTATGGTTTATCCTCATTTATGGCAGAAAGAAGAACAAGGGAGATTGGGATCAGAAAAGCCCTGGGAGCCAGGTCCTGGCAAATCCTCACCCTTTTTTCCTGGGATACCATGAAATGGATTCTTATTTCAAACCTCATTGCCTGGCCAATTGCCTGGCTTTATATGAAACACTGGTTAAACGATTTTGCTTATAAGGCAAGCATCAGTCCCTGGATATTCTTGCTTTCCGGCTTCATTGTACTTCTGATCTCATTAATAACACTCAGCTTCCAGGCACAAAAAGCAGCCAGAATCAATCCGGCCACAACCATAAAACACGAATAAAGCTGAAGATTACTTCTGACATGCTTTGATGGCTTTTTTTTATCACGGCTGCAATTAAAACTCAGTTGGTAGGGAGAGAATTTCATCGACAAAGCACCCTGTTTCATCGAAAAGACTTGAAACTAAAAGAGCAAAACCGAGAATTGAAAATTTTAGATAAATTCGTAAAGCAAGCGTAGCTGATTAAGGGAAGCTTGCAGTTCTAATAAAAGTGCAATCAAATGCTATACTAATAGATCATTTACTGATATTGAAATCAGACAATGTAAATACTTGAATAATATAGTGGAACAGGTTAATCGGTAATCATAAATTAATTAAATAGTAATCATGAAATCAAAAAGATCGGAATACAAATTGAGCATTAGAAAAACATCTGTTTGTCTGATCATCTTAACATCGTCCTTCCAATTAGTCCCATGTCAGAATGAATTGTTCACTTTAATTAGAAAAATACCAGTTGATCATATGGGGGTGACCGGGCAAATTGATGCATGTGAATTTTCAAAGGACAATTATTACATCATTGCCAGTGATAATCATGCCAATGCTAAAATTTATATTCGCGAAACTGGTGAGTATGTAAACCAGGTTAATCATATTGACATGAAGAATGATCAATTTGAAAGAGCCGGTAAAATAAATGCACTTGGGTATTCTTATGACGGAAAATATTTTTTCACAGGCATAAATGACCATGGTTTGAAGCTTTGGGATGCCAAAACATACACCCTGGTACATCATTTTAATAAGACGGCAGAGGTGGACGGTGCAGATTTTTCTTCGGATGGAAAGTGGTTGGCTATCGGGGCAGGAAATGTAATTTATGTACATCTAATGTCTGATTTTACCCTGGTCCATAAATTTGCCCATGAAGGAAGTGCAGTAAATAATTTGCATTTTAACCACGATAACAGTCTCCTGGCATCAGCCGCCAATAAAGGAGATGTCCTTATCACCCGCACCTCTGATTGGAAAATGATTCGGAGGCATTCACTAAAAAGCAGTGCCAAGCGAATATATTTTTCCCCCGATGGAACCTTTTATGCCCTGAGCGGCCGGGATCAATATTGCAAAATACACCGTACTTCAGACGGCTCAGTGGTAGCGGATCTGCAAAACCTCGGAAATTTGGAAATGTTGCCGGGAGATGATTACGGAGATGAAAATCCAGCAGTCGAAACTTTGCATTGGAGTGCAGATGGGAACTACATTTTTACCGGTGGTGTCATTGATGGCATTATGAGGGTCTGGAGAAGAAGTGACTGGTCTTTAATCGGAACTGTACAAGCCCAGTCCACTAACAGGCAAATTGAATATATTCACGTTTCAAGTGATAATGAAGTTATCGTTGGTGGTGATGAGGGAGTTCTCTATCATTACAAATTTAATCCTCCTACAATTCTTGAACCCTACGGTTTATCAAAAGAGGGCAACAACATTATTTCTTTTGAAGCGGAACTTTTTGATAGCAATGTGCCTCTCGGAGGAACCAGTTGGAACCCCCAAAAAGTTAAAATTGCTTCCGGTAAAATTTCTATGAAGGCCCTACCAAATTCAGGGCGGGATATAAAAGACAATTTTATCACTTTTGACCCTGTAAAGGACGCCCCAAAATTGGACTATCGGATTAACTTCCCGGTGGCCGGTACCTGGTATATTTGGATTTTGGGCCGGGGTGGACAGGATGCTAACTTGGTGCATGTGGGTATGTTTGACAAAGAGGTTAGTACTGCAAAAAGTATCACTGTGGGTACAGGATCGGCCGATGAATTTAGCTGGACCACTAATGATGGAACCGGTACGCCGGCCTCCATTCAAATTAACAAAACGGGTGTTCATACACTTAATGTAGTGATGCAAAAAGATGGTGTTGAAATCGATAAAATCATCCTCACTTTAGATGCAGAATACGATCCATCCCAAGTGAATGGTGGCAAAGGACCGAAGTGCAGTATACGTTAAATTATCATTCGCCGGATTATACATGTTTCACATATGGATATGGATGGGATTGATCAATAATCAAACTCCCATTCTTTCGGATACACCCAAATTTCGAAAGGTTTATCGGTCGAATTAAGTATTTGATTATCCTCATTGATGGTTTCAAGATACAGCTTATATAATCCTATATTCTCCGATGTAATTTGATGTATTAATGATTGATTATTCAGTATTCTTTTCGATTCGGAGCTTTGTATGTTTCCATCTGGTTTGAGTATGCCATTTTCATATATGTAAGGCCAATAATCGTATTTCATATTTATATAATTGCCTTCGCCATATAAATAATCCTTTATGGAATAATTTACCTGTTGATTTTCGAAATGCTGATTTTTAACATTGATCATTTCATATCCTGTACTCGATTCAGAAAGTGTGTATTTATATATCTTTACACCCGAGACCTGTCCGTTGAAATCATGTAAACCTTTGTCAAAGCCAACAAAACCTTTTCCAATCATCAGAATTGTTTTGAGTGAGTCACCCTTGTTTTTATCAATTTGTTGGGTCACATCTTTGAAAAACAGTTGTGAGGAATCGGGGAAGAATGCGCTTGGGAATGAATTGATAATCTCCGTTCCTTTTTTCAGCTGAAGTATAATCCCTTCAGGCCTTTTATCGAGAACTAAAGTATAGCTTTCGCCGGAAATGACTGGTATGTAAGTATCTCTGCAATATAAAGGGTAGCGATGGGAACAAATGGTATAGAATAAATTTTCTACCGGGTATGGTATCACATTGTAATGTCCTATTTCCACAACCAAATGAAACTGTGTTTCTTCAACAGCATTATCATCGTCGTTTTTATTAATCGAACCATAATACAATATTGGCATGAATGATGTTAATGCCCCGCCATTGTACTTGAAATCAATTTCGATTCTTCCAAAAGTTAATTGTTTCAGGTCATCAGGAATGTCTTCTTCCAAATAAATCCCCGGAGAAAAATTCTGAATTAATGTTTCACTGAATTCAATATTTTTAAATGATTCTGAATAATTGCTGATAATCCAGTTTTCATCAACCTTTTCTTTTTCACATCCAGTGAATATTATGAAGATTGTAAAAAATAAAAAATACAACTTTCGTTTTGTGATCATACCTTTTATTCTTCTTTGCCATAAATGTATTCCAGGTTATTTACCTTGACCGGATAGCCCAAATCATTATATTCATATAAGTTTTCAGCCGTGTAGGAATACTCTTCTTCATTGTAATAATTTATTGTTGTTTGATTGGTAATGTTGTTATTATTGGTGTTAATGCCAGGGATCCCTTCAACCGTGAAAACTTTCAGAGGATTATTCTTATCGTCATATTCGTATGATATCCGGGTTTGAAGTATAGCCTCAGCACCTTCTATATAATAATAGTCTTCTTCCAAAACATTACCGTTATTGTCATATATGAATGTGTAATAATGCGTTAGCTGATTTTGTGGATTAAATACATTTATTTTAACTACTTCATTATTGTTGTATTCGAATTCTTCATATATCATTAGTTGCGGAGTATCATCATTAATGAAATAAGATTTTTTGCTTCTTAATATTCCTTCGTTTGAATATTCAAACTCTCTATACTGCCCGACATTAGCATTCCTTGGATCACCGCCTTCTTCAAAAGTTGCACCTGGAATAAAAAGGCAGCTAAAAGGATTAAGTGACATCGCAATTTCAATTTTTATCAATTGGTTTTGATTATTATATAAAAACATACGATACGAGTAACCCTGAAGATGCTCAAAAATATAACCGGTATTATAATATGTTATATCCTGAATAACATCTTCGCTTGCTTTGACTTGCCTTAATAAAGTATTGCTTTGATAATCCTCATATATCAATTCGTTTCCTTTTTCACATGAATTAAAAAGTAGGATAAGGATTAATGCAGATAAAAATAATCTTCCCATTTTAGTATAGTTTAGGTGTTTATGAAATAGGATGATTTTAATGGAACAAAGGTTGCGTGATCTGTAAAGACGTCAGGATTACCTGGATGGATCAAAGGTCATATTATATAAGTTTTCATCTTTATCAAAACATCCTGTAAATTGGATTACAGCCTGATTATTCTCTATGCTTACCGGACTGTCAGCAACATAATTTCTCATCCGGCTTCCCCAAATGGAAATCGTCAACTTTTTATCCCCCCTGACCAGTAAAAAATCCCAGGACATGTTTTCAGGAACGGTGGTAAGAGCATTGTTCCCCCCCGAAAATGCTTCCACATTGCTTAACGATGTATGCCCTTCCCCTTCGATGATGATGGGATGTATATTTTCCACCTTTTCCCCGGTATTGGCGATAATTGATCCCTGTGCTATTTGCCAGTTCCTGTTTTTAGTGTTATTCCCCCTTTTTAAAATACCAATCGCAACGCAATCAAAATTAAAGTTGGTTAACTGCCCGTATGAATCACCATCCAGGAGAATTCCGCCATACGTTCCAAACGTAAAGAGATCAATGAGCTGCGCATTATCCGTGTGATTTATGGAAAAGGTAAATGTTTTCTTTGCAATTACAGCGTCTACTACCTCCCGGCTGTATTGGCCACCAACATACCTTTGAATGGCAGGATTGACATGACAATGCAAAATCCTGGGAACATCATAACAATAATTCATCCGGATAAATTCACCACTGAGAGGATAACCATAGCAATGTTCAAAAACCATTAATTCGCATGGGAATTTTGGGTTTGCATTAAAATCAAAAGCCAGATACTCCCCGTAAAAAGTCAGACAGGAAAGGTACACTCCTTGTGTCCTGCTGGTTTCTGACACTTTTATGGTCGGCTTGTACGGGATGATTTCTGCCGGATCTTTGATGGTTTGTTCAGGATACCAGAATTGGATGCCTTTAATTTGAGTACCCGTTTCGACGGTTATGAAAGCATTTTCCTTGTCTGTAATTTTAAAAACACTGCCAACCGGTTGCTTTTTGGTTGGATGGCTCGTTCCACGAGGAGTCGGACCATGCACTCCTATCAATGAAACATTTCTTTTAAGTATTATCCCACCGTCGATGGGGTAGGGTTCTTCAGAAGGATCAACAAGCAAGGCCGATCCACTCGCAGATGCCCAGTCAATGGCCTTTTGTAAGTTTATTTTATTTATGGCCGGGCTATTCTCCGGTTTGACGTCAAATTCCTGGATACTGGTTATCTCAGAAGCATTTAACAGTTTAATACTAAGCATTAGTATCAGTACTAAAATAAGGTTTGATTTCATAGGTATGGATGTTTTTTTAAATCGAATTTACGTACACCTTTTTATCGGGTCAGGCTGTATACATTGGTTGCACTGACAACAAAGTTTGGTACTTTAACATATCCATCGTTGATGCACTCATTGATGCCATTTTCCTGAAAATCTGTAATTACCTGTTCCAGCATATTTTTGGCCAGGCTGGGGTTAAACCTTGCATAAACAGGAATCATCCAGGCCAGAGGTGTAGACCAATAGGCACCATTCTGATAGGTTCCTTTCTCGCAGGGTTTAAATAAGTTGTTCCAGCCTCCCTCGCTGCGGGTAAGGTGTCTTATCTGTCCATTCATTACCGTCTCGTCGTAATGCTCTGCCAGGTACGTTGCGATCCTAATTGTCTGTTTATCACTGGTGATCCCTACATCTACGGCGTATGCACTTCCCCAAATATCTATTTGCTTGCAGTCGATATCAGCAGCCCAAAACATTCCATCGTCTTCATTCCATAATTCATTAATACTTTGTCGAACGCTCTCATATCTTTTTTTGTAGACCGCCAGGTCGCCACATTCATATTTTTTGCAGAGTTGGTACATCTCAAGATTGGCCTTGTAGTAGAGCAATGATGAAAAAAGAAGGTTTCCGGTTTTCTTGATAATATCTGTAAATCCATAAACGCACTGTGGATCATTGGGATTGTTGTAAACTAATCCACTTTCTTTTATAGTAGTATGATCAAGTCCTCTGCGCAGTTGCAGCTCAACTTCTCGAAAAAGTACGTCGTCTTGATATTGATTGACATAGGAGCAAACTAACATGGCCATAAAAGGGCCATTGTCCAATGCATTATCCGCTATAGGCTTGCCCGGAGGTCCAGGGCTATATACCGGTTGGCCTGCCGCATTAACTCGGTCGGGTATACATCCATCTTCTCGTTGGCCATTCAGTAAGTAGTAAATGGATGCTTTAATATCATCCGGATCCATCAAGTCACCTGCATACTCAATCATATAGTAGGAATCCCTTGTCCAAAGAGCCTTATAATTACCTACTCCGTCTGGAGTATGTATCCAAGTACCTCCAGCCCCTTTAACCCGACAACCTTTCAATTGATTGAGGGTCGCTTCTTTCATCCATTTAATTTTTTCTGCTGATAGCCCATATGGATTGCCGGAATTTCCTTTTTGTCCTTCGGTTTGAGTAAAAGCCAGGATTGTAATTAAACAGAATACCGTAATGGCAGCAGATTTTTGTAATAATGATCTATCAATTATCATTTTCATATCTCCCTTTTTAGTAAAAACAGTTTCTAAATAATATTGGCGAATTGTTCACTTATTGTCAAATGCTTAACTTGTCCACAGATTATCAGAATCTTAAGAAGGAGCTCTTTTATATTGTTTCATTATCAATCCTGTGTATTCACTTTTCAAAGATATCGGATAATTAATATACATTGCAATATAAAGTTTACAAAATCAAAGCATAAATTAAACATATGGAAACACGTAGAGAATTTATTAAGAAAGCAAGTGCAGCGGCTGCTCTTGGTTTAATGGTGGATTGGGCGATGGCCATGCCCGGTTCAGATAAACTGGGTGATGTCCTGCCACAGCGTCAACTGATTCGAACTGGAGAAAAGGTGACGTCCTTTTGTCTGGGGGGCTATCATTTGGGTCTTACTGAAAATCCTAAAGAAGCGGAACAAATGATCGAACGTTCCATGGAACTGGGTATCCGGTTTTATGATAATGCCAGAAGATACAATGGTGGCCGTTCGGAAGAGTATATGGGGAAGTTTCTAACCCCAAAATACCGTGAGCATGTTTTTCTGATGACAAAGGCGCCAGCTCGTACAGCAGAAGGTGTAAGAACACAACTGGATGAGTCTCTGAAGGCATTAAAAACTGATTATTTGGATCTTTGGCAAATTCATGCATTACGGGATCCCGAGGATGTGGACAACCGGATCAAAGAGGGTGTACTGGATGTATTTCTGGAAGCCAGGGAATCAGGGAAAGCGCGTCACATTGGTTTTACCGGCCATCGTAATCCCGCTACCCACCTGCATTTTCTTGAATTCCTGGATAAGCGTGGACTTGAGCTGGATACCGTTCAGATGCCGTTGAATGTCTGTGATCCGAGCTTTGAGTCATTCGAAATCAATGTCCTTCCGGTGTTGCTTGAGAAAGAATACGGCGTGATCGCCATGAAAACCATGGCAGGCGGCAGCATGATGGGTGGCAGGATAGATACCACCCCGGACGATATTCGGACAAAAGACATACCTGACGTGGTGGGTGAATCCGAATTAAGTATGGCAAACCTGCACCAGTATGTCTACTCACTTCCGGTATCGTCATTGTGCAGCGGATGCAGGTCGGTCAAAGATATAGAAGAGAATGTGGCTGTGCTTCAGAATTTGAAGTCCCTTTCTGATTCGGACAAACAAACGCTGGTAAAACTGGCCAAACCCTATGCTGGCTTGGTAGTTGAGAATTACAAAAGAGTATTTACCAAAAGCTGAAAAATGAATCAAAGGAGAGAGCTGTTAAAAGCCATAGCCTTGCTTCCTCTTGCAGCCTGTACTTCTAAACTGGAAAATGCAGACGGTAGCCTCGCTCATCAGATGTCCCCTGTACCTGCAGGATGGAATCCTCCTGGCGGTGAACTGAGGCTGCAAAAAGTAAAAATCAAAAAAGTAAGGGCGATTACTACGGCTCCTTACGGGACTGGGTTGGTCATTGTGAAGGTGGAAACAGACCAACCCGGGCTTTACGGTGTAGGTTGTGCAACTTTTACACAGAGGATCAAACCTGTAGTAACGGCTGTGAATGATTATCTGGACGAATTTTGCAGGGATAAGGATGCAAGTTCTATTGAGGACATCTGGCAAACCGCCTATGTCAGCTCCTACTGGAGGAACGGTCCGGTGCTAAACAATGCTCTCAGCGGACTTGACCAGGCCTTATGGGATATTAAAGGAAAACTTGCCGGAATGCCGGTTTACCAGTTGTTAGGAGGCAAGACCCGTTTCGCGGTGGACACCTATAGCCATGCGTCCGGTGATAGTCCAGAGAAGGTACTGGACCATGTGGCAAGTATAAAGGAAAAAGGATTTCGAAACATCAGGATGCAACTTGGTGGATATGGTTCTACTCATTTGGGTATCGATCCGGATTACAAAAAACATGGCTTCGGAGCGGCGAAGGATAACACGATGAACACGCAGGCGTATAAACGAGGGGTAGTACAGATGTTCAGGCTTGCAAGGAAAAGGTATGGGGACGACATTGAATTATTACACGACATGCATGAAAGGGTCGAGCCAATGGATGCCATTGACCTGATCAAGAAACTCGAAGAGTACCGCCCCTTTTTTATTGAAGATCCTTTTTCTCCTGAAAACATGCGCTGGTTCCCAATGTTAAGGGAACAGTGTGCTGTTCCAATCGCCATGGGCGAGCTGTTTAATAATCCCCATG
Source organism: Bacteroides sp. (assembly GCA_011053095.1). Lineage (GTDB taxonomy): Bacteria > Bacteroidota > Bacteroidia > Bacteroidales > SM23-62 > SM23-62. The sequence continues at coordinate 8,892 of DRHS01000289.1, read as the reverse complement.
AATGGGTGGATCCCATGGCCAATCGCTGGTACGATTTTATCCGCATCCATATCTCACAGATTGGAGGAATTACTCCAGCCATGAAAGTCGCCCGGCTCGGAGAGTGGTTCAATGTCAGAACGGCATGGCACGGTCCTGGTGACACATCACCGGTAGGACATGCAGCCAATGCGCATATTGATCTGGCAGTTTGGAATTTCGGGATTCAGGAATGCAAGATTTTCAATGATATTACCCATGAAGTTTTCCCCGGTACTCCGACCATTGAGAACGGTTATATGTTCGTTAACGAGGCCCCCGGGCTGGGGATCGATATTGACGAGGAAAAGGCTGCCCGTTTCCCGCTCAAAGATTATAATTATCAATGGACACAGGTACGAAAACCCGACGGTACACCTGTAAGGCCTTAATTTACGTTTAGGTTCTTTTTCTCCTTTGGTAATCTTCCTCTCCACCAGATTGCAAGTGACGATCCGGTAATATTCATCATTGGACCAAAAATTGCAGGCGCCAGGCCTACTGTTGCAATTTTGCCCATTTGTAATGCCAGGCCTGAAGCCAAACCTCCATTTTGCATACCAACTTCAAGTGCTATAGTACGGCAATCCTGTTCTTTCATTCGCAATAGTTTGCAAACTCCATACCCCAATGAATAACCAAACATGTTATGCATGAAACATGCAAGAATCAGAAGAAGACCAACATCAAGTAAACTATCTCTGCCAGCAGCAGTTATTATTGTAATAATTATCCCAATTCCAAGCATTGATATGAAGGACAGTATTTTGTCTAAAACTTCTTTATTTCCTTTAGCGAAGTATTTAAATACAAACACACCAATTATTGGAAGAACCCCAAAAATCAGCAAATCAACAGAGAAATCAGAAAATAAGGCCATTATTGTCATCTCCGAAGTTTGAAATGCAATGAAGTTTTTAAGAAAAATGATTATGAAATAAGTGCTTAATTGAATTACAGCATTTCTATTTCGGTTTATTCCATTGGAAAAGAGGTTGAAGATTAATCCGGCACAAATAGGCAGGATAACCATATTGAAAATACCCAACATCATGTTCCAAAAATTAATTTCAATAAGCTCACCTGCAAATATTTTCATTAATAATGGTGTCAACAATGGCGACAATAAAGTTGCAAAAGCCGTAAGAGTAATTGATAATGCCAGATTTGCTTTGGCTATAAACGACATTACATTGGAAGCCATTCCACTGGGAGAAGAACCAATCAAAACAATTCCTGCAGCAATTTCAGGGGGAAAATTGAACATTGAAGCAATCGTTATTCCAATTACAGGCATAATAGTAAACTGGCAAATGATCCCGGCAATTACTCCTTTGGGCATCTTAATCACTCTTGCAAAATCTCTGGGACTCATTTGTGATCCCATTCCAAACATGATAATCTGAAGCAGCGGTACGATCAGCAATTTGAATTGAAAATTTCCAACACCAAGGAATATTGCCGGATAATACATTGAGACAGCAACTGCAGTCAAAATCATTAATGAATATGAAAATCCCTTAAAGCGCGAAAACCCACGTACTGATATTGCAAGGCTGACAATTCCGAGAATTAAAAAAGGGCCGTTATATGCCTTTTTATCTATAAATATAAGGATGGCGAATACTAAAAAAGATAAAATCGAAATGATCAGTAAATAGTAATAGAGCTTCTTATTTTTCACCAGTTTCCCTCCTTGAAATGTTATCCAGATCATCTTTAAAATTGGAAATTTACCAGGGCAGCAATTGTTTGTCTTCAGCAATCCCAGGATTCCATTTGGACTAAAGTTAAGATAGTTTTATGATTTCAATCCGGGAATGGCAGGATATATGATTAGTAATAATTTTGTATGTTTGATCACCGTAGTCACCGATCATCTCACAAATTCATTTTAAATTTTTAATAGCATGTTTAGCAGTCAAACGTATATCGAACGAAGGAATATTTTGAAAGCCCGGCTAAAATCGGGCATTGCACTTTTTATGGGGAACGAGGAAAGTTCAATGAATTATGCCGACAATACATATCATTTCAGGCAGGACAGTACATTCCTGTATTACTTCGGATTGAATCATGCCGGCCTGACAGGTGTTATTGACCTGGATGAGGGTAAAGATTTCATTTTTGGCAATGATATTACAGTTGAGGACATTGTCTGGATGGGATATCTGCCTTCCATTGCCATGCAAGCCAAGGATGCAGGCGTTGAAAATACAGGCAGTGCAGCGGACCTGGATTCCTTTATAACAGAGGCGCATAAAAAGGGCAGGAAAATTCATATCCTTCCCCCTTATCGTCCGGAAAACAAGATCAAATTACTGGATTGGTTCGGCATACCTCTTGATGATACCTGGGAAGCAGCGTCTGTTGAATTCATAAAAGGGGTTATTGCTCAACGTGAGATTAAATCACAGGAGGAACTTGATGAAATAGAAAAGGCGGTTAATACAAGTGTGGATATGCATGTTGCCGCCATGCAGATGGTAAGACCGGGCATGAGTGAATCTGTGATTGCCGCCCGGGTACAGGAAATTGCTGTCAGGGAAGGCGGCAATATTGCATTTCCGATAATTGCTACCAAAAATGGTGAAACCCTTCACAACCACTATCATGGAAATATGTTGAATGAAGGTGATATGTTACTGCTTGATGCAGGCGCTGAAACGGCCATGGGATATGCCGGTGATCTTTCAAGTACCATGCCAGTAAGTGATGCCTTCACAGAGCGGCAGAAAGGAATATACAACATTTCACTTGCCTCGCATGAGGCCTCTATTGCGATGATGAAGCCGGGTATTCCTTTTAAGGATGTGTACTTTGAATCCAACCGAATAATAATGGAGGGAATGAGGGACCTTGGCATCGTGAAAGGGGACACCGAAGAAGCATTGCATCTGGGCGTGCATGCCATGTTCTTTCCATGTGGACTGGGTCACCAAATGGGACTGGACGTGCATGATATGGAAGACCTGGGTGAGGTTTATGTAGGATACGATGGCAAGGCCAAAAGCACCCAGTTTGGTATCAAATCCCTGCGCCTGGCCAAACCTCTCAAACCTGGATTGGTTCTTACCATAGAACCTGGCATCTATTTTATCCCGGCCCTGATAGATATGTGGAAATCAGAAAAACAGTTTACTGATTTTATTAATTACGATAAATTGGAGGCCTATAAAGGTTTCGGGGGGATCCGGAATGAAGAGAATTTTGTCATTACGGAGGATGGGTATAAACTGATCGGAAAGCCCAAGCCCAAGACCGTTGAAGATGTTGAAAAGCAAAAAAACCTGGCTTCCACCTGACTCAGATAAATTACATAACTTTTTAAGGATTTGTTACAAAGTGTATATATTTATTGAAAATTGATACTCATTAAATATTGATCCCATTATGGATTTGACTATTAACAATATCGACCTGGTAATTATTGTCGTTTATCTTGTGGGCATTCTGTTGGTCGGGATCCTTTCAGTCCGCTTTAAAAAGATGACCAGTGAAGGGTATTTTCTGGCGGGCAGGGGGTTGGGATGGATCATGGTTGGTGCTGCCCTTTTTGCTTCTAATATCTCTACCATTCACCTGGTGGGACTGGCAGCCTCAGGATACAATGAAGGATTGGTCTGGGGTAATTTTGAATGGCTGGCTTCCATTACGCTGATTTTACTCGGGCTGGTATTTGCTCCTTTCTATTTTAAGAGCAAGATTTCCACTTTACCTGAGTTTCTTGAAAAACGCTATGGTTCCACAGCAAGGACCATACTTGCTTTTATTGCTATTCTGGGTGTTCTTTTTGTCCATATTGGGATGAGTCTTTATGCCGGGGCCGTGGTTTTTCACTCATTCTTTGGCATCAATGTATTCACTTCGATCCTTGTCATCTCAATCATTACTACTGTTTATACTGTATTGGGTGGATTAAAGGCTGTTGTGGTCACAGAAAGTATCCAGACCATTATATTGATTGCCGGAGCCATCATACTCACAGGATTTGCCATTGCTGCACTTCCCGAACACGGGGTAACCTCCCTGGCCGAACTAAAAGCACAGTTGAAACCGGGCCAGTTGAAAATGTTGCATACCAGGGAGAGCCTGGGACTTTTGGGAGAGGGAGGATATGAATCCGGACTGACCTGGTATGCCTGTCTGCTTGGCTATCCAATCCTTGGATTATGGTACTGGTGTTCCGACCAGACAATTGTCCAGCGGGTACTGGGTGCAAAAACCAGGCATGACGCACAGATGGGACCAATCTTCGCCGGTTTCCTTAAAATTTTACCTGTGTTCATCATGGTTTTTCCCGGGGTAATTGCCTTCGTCCTGTTCAGGGATGTCATTGGGACAGATGCCAACCAGACCCTGCCGGTAATGATCAATCAACTCCTGCCTACCGGGCTGAAAGGCATAATGGCTGCCACATTGCTGGCGGCTTTGATGAGCACAATAGCAGCGGCTCTGAATAGTTCCGCTACATTGGTGGCCGTTGATATGGTGAAAAGGATCAAGCCATCAACCACCGATAGACAGCAGATAAAATATGGCCGGATTGCAGCAGTAATTGTTATGTTGCTTGCCATGGCCTGGTCAACCCAGGGAGATAAATTCTCCAGCATCTTTGAAGCCATTAATAAAATTGCTGCTGCCATAGCGCCTCCGGTAGCCACAGTATTTTTGTTCGGCGTTTTTTCAAAAAGGGGCAACAACCAGGCAGCTGTTGCAACGCTTGTATCCGGACTACTAATGGGGATTACTGCATTTTGCCTTGATTTTGAACCTATCAGCGGATATATGTACCTCACAAAGGGATTGCATATTCCCTTTATGATGCAGGCATGGTGGTTGTTCGTGATTTGTTCTGTAATCTATTTTGTGGTAAGCTATTCCACACCCAGGCCTCCCCGGGAAATAATTGATACATACACATGGGAAAGCCCGTTGGCGGTTATTACCAGGGGCAAATTCAAAGGACTGAAGGATGTTCGCCTCTGGACCTTAATCCTGTTGTTAACCCTCGTTCTCTTGTATATTATTTTTTAACTGATAAAATGTAAAACAATGAGACAGGCTATCATGACATCTCCAGGAATTATTGAATACAAAGAAATACCAAAACCCGAAGTTCTGGGAGCCAGGGATGTATTGTTAAAGATTGAAAGAATTGGCGTTTGTGGATCTGATGTTCATGTTTTCCACGGTGAGCATCCTGCTACCCCCTATCCGGTTGTCCAGGGACATGAATATTCGGCTACCATAGAAGATGTTGGAAAGGATGTTACAAGTGTTTCACCAGGTATGAAAGCCACCGCATGGCCCCAGCTGGTTTGCGGGAAATGCGGACCCTGCCTGCGGGGACAGTACAATGCCTGCCAGGAGCTGAAGGTTCAGGGATTCCAGGCTCCAGGGGTGGCACAGGATTATTTCATTGTTCCGGAAGAAAGGATCATACTCATACCCGATTCCATGAACCTGGATCAGGGTGCGCTGGTTGAGCCGGCGGCAGTTGGTGCCCATTCCACAAGCAGGGCAACAAGCATTAAAGGAAAAAATGTTATTGTTTCAGGGGCTGGTACAATCGGGAACCTGGTGGCACAGTTTGCAAAGGCGAGGGGAGCAGCAAAGGTGCTGATCACCGATATAAGCGATTACCGTTTGGGAATTGCCAGGGAATGTGGAATAGACGGAACCCTCAATGTGGTACGTACCCCTTTTGCCGAAGGTGCAAAGGATTTTTTCGGAGACACCGGATTCCAGGTCGGATTTGAAGCGGCAGGTGTGCAGGCTTCATTGGATGTACTGTTTGAAAATGTTGAAAAAGGAGGCGATATAGTGATACTCGGGGTTTACTCTAAAAATCCAACCGTAAATATGTACTACCTGGGTGAGCATGAACTGAATGTTTTTGGCTCCATGATGTACCGTAAGGAAGATTATGAGGAAGCCGTATCACTGATCTCGAATGGTGAGATAAAAACTGCTCCCCTTATCACAAGGCATTTCCCATTTAATCAATATCTGGATGCTTATCAGTTCATTGAGGATCAGGGAGCTGAAACAATGAAAGTAATTATAGACATGTAAATACTTAAAATACTATTACCCTTGGGAAATAAAATAGCAGGTATAGGCGAATTACTATGGGATTTATTACCGGATGGGAAACAACTGGGCGGTGCGCCCTGTAATTTCGCCTTTCATATGCAACAGGCAGGATTCGAGACCTTTGTTGTCAGTGCAGTAGGAAAGGATAAGGATGGTGAGGAGATCATGGAGGTCCTGGATCAATTACAGTTGCAGGATTCCTTTGTCCGGATCATCAGGGATTATCCCACCGGCACCGTGACAGTGAAACTGGATCCTGCCGGGATTCCGGATTATACCATTCATGAACCTGTGGCCTGGGATCATATTGAATGGAGTGATAAACTTGAAACCCTGGCCGGGGATGTTGATGCAGTTTGTTTTGGGAGCCTGGCTCAGCGGAGTCCTGTCTCAGAGAATACGATTTGCAGATTCCTTGAAGCTACAAAACCGGATTGCCTGAGGGTATTTGATATTAATTTACGCCAATCATATTATTCAAAAGAGGTTATTATTAGGTCCCTGGGATTTGCCAATGTTCTTAAACTCAATGAGGATGAATTGCCGGTAGTAGGAGAGTACCTTGGATACAAAGGCAACGAGGAAAGCCTTCTTAACCAATTACTGAATAAATTCGATTTACGCCTCATAGCTTATACAAAGGGTTCCGGTGGCAGCCTGTTACTGACACAAGGTGAAAGATCATTCTGCAGGGTACCCGAGATTAAAGTGGAAGACACGGTAGGCGCCGGAGATTCATTCACTGCCATTTTACTGGCCGGGATGCTCAATAACCTTGGATTAAAAGAAACCCACGTTGCAGCGACAGAGATAGCCGCATTTGTTTGCACCCGGAGTGGAGCAACACCAATACTGCCTCAAAAACTTCTGAGTAAAATAATAATATAAAACCAATCAATGAAACACTTCAATTTTCATCAAACTTCAGAGATCATTTTTGGTACCGGCCGCATTGCCGAAGCAGGTGAGATCGTTTTAAAATATGGCAGGCGATGCCTTATGGTGACCACCCCGGATGCACCTCTGCAGCCTTTGTATGAAAGAGTGAAGAAAATATTGGAAGACAAAGGTATTGTTGTGGCCCACTTTGACGCAGTGATCCCAAATCCAACAACTGAGACAAGTAGTGCAGGCTCAAAAATGGCCAGGGATCACAGAGCCGATGTAATACTGGGGGTTGGAGGCGGATCCAGCATGGATGCAGCCAAAGCCATTGCAGTTGAGGCTACGCATGAAGGATCAGCGTGGGATTATCTCTTTTACAAGGAACCTGCTCCGGATCCTTCAAAGGTTCTGCCCGTTATCGCGATTACTACAACATCAGGCACCGGGTCGCAGGTGACCCAGGTATCTGTAATTACAAATTCAGCCGAGAGGGATAAATCGGCCCTCTACAATCCGGTAATCTTCCCAAAAGTAGCCATCGTGGATCCTGAACTTATGCTTACCCTGCCCGCTTCTGTCACGGCTCCAACCGGTTTTGATGTTTTCTGTCATGCCTTTGAGAGTTTGATTAATCCCGGAACAGGTGCTTATGTGACCCTTCTGGCCAAAGAAGCGATTCGACTGGTAATTGATAACCTGCCAAAGGTGCTTAATAATGGTTCAGATCTTGCAGCCCGTGAACAAATGGCCTGGGCTGATACCATGGCCGGACTCTGTATTGCCAGTGCCGGGGTTACGCTTCCACATGGAATGGGAATGGCTGTGGGGGGATTGTATACTCATGTTGCTCACGGCGAGGCCCTGGCCATCCTGTACCCGGCATGCACCAGGTTTACGGCTGATGCTGCCATCGAGCAATATGCATTCATGGCACGTACAATAAATCCTGAATTAAATGATACTCCTGATAAGGAAGCAGCCGGTCATGCCTATACAGAAATAGTGAAATTCCTGAAATCTGTCGGTTTATTCAAAAGCCTGAAGGAAGTAAATATGCCTGAGGATGAGATAAAAACACTGGCTAAACAAAGCATGGTGTTGCCTGATTACAAGGGGAACCCGAGAGTAGCCACTTACAATGAAATGATTGAGCTTGTAAAAGAAGCTTATTATCAATCCTGAGTATTGTAAATCAAACAACTGTCCGGGATCAGAATGTTTACGGCTATTTAGTTTGTATTAGGTCCTGCAATGGATCCAAAAAAATGGATTGCTTATTGAGGTACCGGTAGAAAAGCCGTACGAGAATACAACTGCATTAATAATGGAAAGAAAATATCATTAATTGATAGTTGTAATCTGGCAAGATAGTATATGTATTAGTTAATATCTTGATTGTCTTCTAGAACATGGATGTTTAATTTTATTTTTTATGAGATGTAGTGTTATTTTTAGTCCAAAGTACCAAAACCTAATAAATCTAATTATGAAACTTATTACTAAACCTTAAAGACTCTATCATGAAAAAAGTGTTATTCTTTCTGGTTCTGATTGCGGCGATGATCCTAAATGTCAACGCCCAGGACAGAACCCTTGCCGGTACGGTGATCTCATCGGAAGATGGATTGCCTCTGATAGGTGCTACCATAGTATTACAGGGCACAACTGTCGGAGTAATTACTGATGTTAACGGGAAATTCCAGATTGCCTACGATGGGAGCGCGGAAAGCTTACTAATCTCCTATATAGGTTATGAAGCAATGGAAATTCCGATTACTTCATCCAATGTTTATGATGTATCAATGAATCCATCCACCATCGGCCTGGATGAAGTTGTTGTGACAGCGCTTGGTATAACAAGGGAAAAGAAAACCCTGGGTTATGCAGTGC
>DRHS01000288.1 GCA_011053095.1 Bacteroides sp. | reverse complement strand
GTACAGGTACTTCCACACCTTCCAACTGAACTACATCTCCCGTTTCAAGTCCCATTTCCCTGGCCTGTTTCGGAGAAACCGATATATAATTATCCCAGCAGATCTTGCTTATCGGATCAGGCAGTTCCTGCAGCCAGGGATTATTGGCCTGCCGGCCGGTTCCAAGGGATATACTCTCATACATGACAATATCTATCCCTGACCGGTTTGTGGATGGACTTGAAATTAGAGCAGATGGGTCATAGTTAGAAGATTCAGTATCCTTTCCGGGTGTTGCGGCAAGGTCTTCTTCTGCAATTGCTGAACTAACAGATGGTTCAAAAATCCCAGCCTGAAGAGTATGATCGAAAAATGTCTGTGGATTGGAATGCTCCGTCTGAAGTGACATTAAGTTCCCGGTCCAGTACAGGTAGAGATATTCATAAAATCCCTCCTCTGTTTCTACCCCTGACCATTTCAGCAGGGTGTCCTGGATCTGCCGTGTATCAAATATCTGACTCATTGCAGGCTGCATCAGGCTGAATTTGTTTTTCCGGGGTTCGGCGTCGTTCCAGCTTTCCAGATAATGGTTAGAAGGACAAACTAAATCGGCCAGTTCGGAGGTTTCATCCGGACTATGTCCCAGAGAAACTGTCATCCCGACTTTTTCAAGTCCACTTACAAAACCTTCACTGTCAAACCAGGTATACACCGGATTTACATCGTATACAAGCAATGCATCAACCTCGCCCGATTTCATCCTCGAAACAAGCCCGCTCATTTCAGAATCAATTCCACCATATGTCCTCAGGTGTGAATCAAGGAGTACGGATTCACCAATATTTCCCAGAAGTGTATTGATCTCATTTACAAGCAATTGAATCTCCCTGTCATTTGAACCTGAGATCACAAGTGATTTTCCTTTTGCCCCAAGCAGTTGCCCGCTAATCCCAGATATATCTACGGAAACCGAGGGTACATCAATGCTCCTTCCCTCAAGCACCTGAAGAATTTCTTTATATAAATTCAATAGGATGGCCGCCTCATCCGAAGGCCTGATCTGAATCCTCCGGTCGGCATTTGAGCCGGTCAGGCTGAGGTTAGACTCAAACTGTATAAGTTGGATCATCTCCCCATCGGGATTACGTCTTGAAGAAAATTGCTTTGTATATTCAACCGGTGAGATCCAGCTACCCAGGAAATCTGCTCCGATGCTGACTACCAGATCTGACTTATCAAATCGGTAATCGGGAATGGCTTTCATTCCAAAACTAATCTTGTTGGCCTCCAGCATGCCGGAACGCGAAACGGCATCATACTGTATCCACTCAGTGCCCGGATAAGCCTCAATAAATCCGGCGATCACTGATTCGGTTGAAGGAGAATAAATGGTAGGTGTCAGGAGCACAATGCTCCCGCTGGACCCGGAGATACCGGCCAGTTTACTCATGATCTCGGCATCCACAACAGCCCAATCCGTATCAGCACCGGCCTTCAAAGGTCCCTGGTAGCGGCTGGTATCATACAACTCGAGGACTGAGGCCTGAACCCGTGCACTGGTCCCCCCCTGGCTGATACCTGAGGCAGGATTGCCCTCAATTTTTATCGGCCGCCCTTCACGGGTCTTCACAATTATGCTGCAATAATCCGAGCCCTCCATGAAGGTTGAGGCATAATAATTTGCCTCACCCGGAGTGATCTCCAGGGGAGCCACTGCATAGGGAACAGCCTTCCGGATTTTTGTCTGGCAGGATGCAAGTCCCGCAACAGCAAAGCTGAATCCGCATAATTTCAGGAAATCACGCCTTGACGAGGAAGCCTTCTCGTTCAGACCGTCAAACAGGGAAAAGATGGAGTTGTCCTCCGGTGCTCTGTCATCCGGCAACCGGACGGCTTTCCCGTTCTTCGCATCAATATCTTTCCAGTAATTTTTCATTCCTATATCTGGTTTATATTTATTAATAATGACATACCCCGCATTCACGGCCCATAATATCCGAGACCATTACACTGTCAAGTTTTCCTATCTGTAAAGAATCCAGAAGTGCCGGGTAATAATGCTTATAATACTCATTTGAGAAATCCACTTTTGTCTTATCATGACAGTCAATACACCATCCCATTGAAAGGTCTTCTGTCTGCTTTATTACATGCATATTCTCCACTTCACCATGGCAGGTTACACATTCAATTCCACCTACCCTAAAATGCTGCATATGATTGAAGTAAGAGAAATCAGGAAGGTTATGTACCCTGATCCATCGAATTGGGATACTATCTTCCGCGGCCTGGATCACCTTTCTCAGTTCGAAAAATCCGCTCCGCGTACCCTCATTCTGGTGTTTATGGCAGTTCATGCAAAGGCTCACCGGCGGAATGCCTGCATTCTTCCCCTTCAGCACTCCCGAATGGCAGAACTGGCAATCGATCTGGTTGTCGGTAGCATGAATTGAATGCGAAAATTTCACTGGTTGTACAGGTTCATAATTCTTCGAACGGTTAAATCCTACGGCATCCTGAAACATGATCACAAGAATTACTGCCCATGCCAGCGGTCTTACCATCAGCCGGACTGTTTTCGGGATCTTTCCCAGCCTCCTCTTTTCTACCCCCAGTAATATGAGAAACAGAAACATCCCGACAAAAACAATCAGTCTCCATCTGACATGTCCTGCCTCCATTGGCGGAGAATCTTCCAGAGTTGACAGGTAAGCAATTAATTCCTTTTCTTCATCTGCAGATATACTGTATCCCTTGTGTGCTTCCTTCATCAGGTCCCCTTCCGGGGAAGTGAAATAGATGGCGATCCCCTTTTCAGAATAAAGACCTGCTCTTGATCCCATATCCATTGCTGACGGATTCCAGTTAATGGTGTCAGGCTCCAGGAGGTAATGACATTCTGCACAGGTTTTACCCTGGGAATTGGCCAGCCTCATGAAGATCTTTTCACCGGCAGATGCCTTAGCACTGGCATTATCACTGTCCTGTCCCCGGACAGGTATTATCAGAAGGACTGAGAGCACTGCAAGAAGTGCTGTTTTTTGAATTGGTATCATAATTCTGACAGATTTATGTCTTATAATTAAAAATCTTTCTTGTTAGCGATCCTTACCATGAAATATGCCGGTACCAGGATCCATAATAGCATACTTAATAAAGATATGGGAAGCCCTCTCATAGTCCCGAAAAATTTCAGGAATACTGCCCCTGTATAGCCCATAAGAGCAGAAATATCGAGTCCCAGCATAATACTCACCCTCGAAAGGTCAATAGGATTCAGCAGGGTCATGACGATGGCCAGCGAGTTTGTCGGATATTCCCTGAACAAAACCAGCAGCAGCATAATTAGTCCATCGTATAACACCGCAAGAAAAAACCAGATAAAAAGAGAGATCCCGAATCCTAATATTTTATTCTCATGCCTCAGGGCAGTCATATAGGCAATTGCCGACATTGAAAAACTCAGGCAGGTGCCCGCAAGAAGTATAAGGAGAAAATCAAGGAAATGCTCGGAAGCCAGTATTCCGCCTGCAATAAAGGGAATGGATACCCCGGCTAAAAAGCTGAGTGAGAGTGAGAGGGCAAGCCCGGTATACTGTCCGAGTATCAGGGAAGACCTTTTTATAGGCTGGGCCAGAAGCAACTCGGTAAATTCCCTGGAGTTGTAATAATAGATGGTACTGAAAATAATTGAAACAAGAGGGATCAGCACAATAACCACGTTCATTATACTGACGATAGACTTGGTCATATCTGCACTGAAATAGAGGATAGCTGAACTGATGATCGCAAAAAATAAAAAATAGATGATCGTCCAGTAACTCCTTACCAGGTCAGAAAAGCTGTATTTAATGAACTTCCTCATTAGCCTCGGATGCTCCCTTTTTGACCGTTTGTTTCAACCAGCTGTGATATGGCATTCTCAAGTGATTTTTCCCCTGATTCATCCAGTATCTCTTTTAATCCACCTTTAAATATTATCTTTCCGTCGAGCAATAGAATGATCTTATCTGAAAACTCTTCGACAAGGCTCATGATATGGGTTGTGTACAGGATTATCTTCCCCTGCTGCTTCTTATCCGAAATGATCTTTTTGAATTTTCCCAGGGCAACCGGATCAAGGCTTACTGTTGGTTCATCCAGTATGACAAGGGGGGTGTCGAAAAGGAATCCCAGTACCATATTTACCTTCTGCCGGGTACCACCGGAAAGGTTCCTCAACCTCTTTTTCAATTCCGGTTCCAGGTGGAAAAGTTTCAGAAGATCAGATTCGTCTGCTTCCGTATTCCTGATCTCCTTAATGAGTTTGATTAGTTCAAAAACCCTGAGATTATCCGGAAAGCGGGCAATCTGGGGAAGGTAGGATACTTCCTTCCTGTAGAGGTGGGTATCAGAAACCTTTGTCCCGCAAACATTGATCGATCCATTGTCCGGAATTACCAGGCCGATAATAGATTTCAACAGAGTGGTCTTGCCTGATCCGTTGGGACCGAGGATTGCATAAATACCCGGTTCTCTGATATCAAGGCTGATATCCTTCAGAACATGGTTCCTGTTGTAATGCTTATTTAATTCCCGAATCTCTATCATGTTCAATCCTTCTCATCAGGGGCTTATTATCAATCAGGTTATGTGGTGTTATAACAGGGGCCACCTTTTCTGCATAGTTGACAAGGTCTACCAGCAGGCTCCTCATCAGAATGGTGGATGACTGCATGTACCCGATCATGTATGAAAAAAGTTTTACCGGCCTGTACGGAACATCCGATACACCGTCACGGTCGAGATCATATGCATTTGTATTATCGCTCCAGAAATTCCCATCATATGTATTATAATTCCTGCTGCTGTTTGTTGAAACATCAAATGAGTTGTACAGGAAGTTATTTCCATGAACATTAATATCCGAGCAGCTTCCCAGTATGTTCAGCGCCCAGCCGTTCCGTGAAAAATCATTATGATGAATATTGGTTCGGTTAACTCCTTCTGCGTAAATACCGGTTGTATTCCTGGTAAACCTGTTGTTGCTGATTTCTGAGTCCGTAATCTCCTTCAGAAGCAATCCATAGGCTGAACTACCCCAGTTATTGATAAAATCATTCTGTTCCATTTGTATGTACTTGGAGAACATTACCGCCACTCCGGCACCGTTGTGTTCAAACCGGTTATTCAGGTACAGGTCATTATCGGAAAACATGAAATGTAGTCCGTACCGGAGGTTGTTCTTTATGGTATTATCTTTTACAACGCTGTTATCAACGAATTCAAGGTATATTCCATCCCTGTGCCCCTCGGCATAATTACCCTCTATTTGTATTTCTTTGCAGTACCAGAGATGAATGGCGTTTCCCGAATTTGACTCCATTCTGGCATTTCCTTGTATTGTATTGTCCCTGACCAGGATGTCCCTGCAGTGTTCGAGATAGATCCCAAAAAAAGCATTGACGAGCTTGTTGGATTCAACTACGCTATGCTTGCTTTTAATAAGTCGGATGGCGGATCTATCCTCTACATAACTGATTCCCACATCTTTAAATGTAATCCCCTTAACGGTGACGGAATCTGCATAGATACGCATGATCTCATAGGTGCTCTCACCGTCAATGACAGGATCATCAATGCCAAGGATTACCATCGGAGTTCTGATATCAATGCTTCCCTCACGGTAAAGCCCGGAATGGATCAGGATGGTGTCTCCCTTTCCAGCCAGTCCAACTGCTTCCATAATTGTCCTGAAATCTTTATCGGATCCAACTTCCAGCAGGGTTGAATGGCCCTGCAGGGGACTCATCAGAAGGATCAATATGTAAAAAAGTCTATTCATATTGACGGATGGCATCAAGCCGGATAGATTTAATGTCTTTATAGATCTCATCCCAGGTATAGATTTCTCCCCCACTTGTGGCTTGAAACTTTTGGGCGGTCGCAAGATCTTTAAAGGAGCTGAGGTAGGCGCCCATAGGGCTTGGCATCTTGCCGCTGACAAGATAGCTTGCCTGTTTAGCATCATATAGACTGTCAGGGTCTGTATATGGAGTCACAAGCAACATATTTGCCTCTACCCCAATCTCACCATGGGAATGCATGAAATCTACAAGGCATTCCGCAGCATCGAATACATAAACCTTAGCCTTATCGGTTACCAGTTCCGCTCCGTATCTCTGATCCATTATAATCATTTTGCAATAGGAGCATTCATCTGTTCCGTATGTTATTGGCCTCTCTTTGGGGGTGCATGAAACAAGCACCGGAAGAATAATTATGAAAAGAAATCTTATCATGTAAATCTGTTACATTAAAATACTTAGGTTCAGGTAAATGTTCCTTCCCGGCCTGAGATAATTACCCCAGTCCAGGTGTTCGCTGTAAGCCTTATCAAATACATTCTCCACACCTGTGCCAAGCTCAAGGTTATGGTTTGAAATATTTATCATCCAGGTTGCTCTAAGATGAAAAACGGCAAATGCAGGGGTCGGTGTCTCTCCGAAACTTTCTGAGGTCCTGTTCTGAGCTGATGAAAATTCACCCTCGACCTGAATAGAGAACCGGTCCTCCTGGAATCGCATTATTGAAAAATTCTTAAGTGGCGGAATCAGGGGAAGTGCTTCCCCATTATTAGTCACACCGTATGTATACTTTGAAAGGGAATAAATACTGATCTGATTCACCGGGGTCCAGTGCACCTGGAGTCCGGTGCTGAACAAGTTTGCATATTGTATATTACGATACCTCTTCAATCCTGTCGCGTACAGATTCATCCGTGGTATATCCGGATCGACCATTCCGATGATATAATCAGAAACATGGCTTAAGGTTCCCTGCAGGCTCACTTTGAAATCAGGCCTGGTGAACCTGATCCTGGTCCAGGCTTCGACTGATCCTTCGGGTTTAATATCAGGATTCCCAAGGTAATCGTATCCATCGAGTGCATTATAGAGAAAAAATCCAAATTGTTCTGAATTGGTAGGAAGTCTTTCGGAATATCCCAAACCTCCTTCAAAGGCTATCGCTTTATCAGGCCTGAAACCCAGATTGATATTCAGGCTCAGAGGCAGATGATAATAAGGTTTATTGATATCGTAGCCAAAAATGGCAAACTGCCTCCAACCGGTCTCCGAGGTTACGCGGGTGATGCTGTAATC
This sequence comes from Bacteroides sp., assembly GCA_011053095.1. Lineage (GTDB taxonomy): Bacteria > Bacteroidota > Bacteroidia > Bacteroidales > SM23-62 > SM23-62. The sequence continues at coordinate 24,948 of DRHS01000288.1, read as the reverse complement.
AATTCTGGTGTCCAGTCCCATTCTCAAATCATCTGAAATCTGATTGGTATAACTGGCAAAAAGTCCTATAACATTCCTGTACTGGTCAGGCCAGGTTTCTGCATACATGGGCGGCTCTCCCGGGTAAGAAGGTGAATTCATATACATTGTCATATTGGCCCGGGAAAAATTCAGATAGTCATCCAGTTTGAAGAACAGGCTGCTTCTCTCACCCAGTTCTACCTCCGTTTCCAGATAAAATCCCCAGGTATCGCTCCATCCGGGCATATCCATCCGCATGTAAACCGTGTCCTGTTCAGCATTCCCTTCAAGCAGGAAGGTAGAGTCGCGACTGGAATCATCCATCAGATGATAAACAGAATTGTAATAAAGCCTGGTCTTCAGATTTGACAACCTGCTCCCTGTTAATGGCTTCCTGTATTCCACGGAAAACATTCTGGCCCGGGCTTTTGCAACATCCATCGGAAGTGCTGAATATCCGACATCAAAGGCATCGTCCAGTAAAAAATCCAAACGGATAATATTATTCGGATCGGGTTCATACTTGAATACGGAATGTAAATTGACCTTGCTGAACTGGGAGAAAGGAACAATATTCCCATCCCCTGCCCTGTAGCTGTCGTGGTTGCGATAGGTTCCACTCGAACGAAAAGCCCATTTCTCACGGCTCAGCTCAAAGGCAGCATTTGCGTTTACACCGTTAGAGGCAGTTTCATACCCCGTACCGGCTGATATGGAGTAAGAAGGACTCTGTGAAGTGGCTGGTTCACGAAGTAACATATCAAATGAACCTCCAACAGTATTTCCGTTAATATTTCCTGCCGTTCCATGATTGATCTTCAAAGTCTTCAGGTTATCTGGTTCCAGATATGAAGTTACAGGATCCATGCGGTCGGTGCAGGCCCCGAACATTTTCATACCATCGATTGTAACATTTATCTGACCGGCAGAAAATCCATGCATCTGGGGATCCATGGCATAAGCTCCACGACGTATCAACATTATCCCATCCAGCCTCTCATTAATCCTGTCAATGGATGAAAAATTGGAGGATTGATGAAAATCGAGAACAGTACGCTCATTCAATGGTACAGAAGCTGAAATCCTTATCTCCTCCAGTTGAACAGTATCAAAAATTGTAAAACTCTCCTGCTGCGCGGGGAGAATTCCCGACAGGCAGAAGAGTAATATAATATTGTACAAGCGTTTCATTTCGAAATTCCTGCTCTAAAATGTTATATCCATATAATGATCATCACTGACGATCTTATCACCTTTTTTGAGTGTAAAGTGAACCCGCCACCATCCTGTCATTGTAAAATTCACCTTCCCGGTATAATGCCCTTTCCCGGTGTGCTCAGGATCCTCATTATTTGGTGAACCATGTTCCATGGATGGCATTTCCGGTTCAATTGTCATTGTAAGGTCCGTTGCTGCTGGAAAACTCATCATGCTCTCCTTATAGTGAATCGTGAATTCACAGGGATTAATACCTACAACCGGATCAGATGGCTCAACACGTGAGACAAAATATATGGTCCCGTCAATATCTGAAGTTACTTTAACCTTACGGGGTTCTTCAAGGTATTTAACCCACGGTATCTCAAGTTCAGTAACTGTTTCCGTTCCGGATATATTCATATCGACATTGAGAACCCATCCCTCATCCGGATTGCTGGGCATGATGAATACCACAGCCCCTTCAAAGTAACCATCGGAACTGGCAGTTGACTCAGGGTTCTCATATGGTGCTGAGTGTATTTTATCCACCATATGCATCATTGGCCTCAGACCAAGCTCAGCTTCACTGATCAGGTTCTTCGTCTCTACTTCGACCACGGAAAGAAACAGCTTATTATATCCTTCAAACAAAGTATCGTTCATTGAGTATAGTTCCACTTTATATATCCCATCTTCTGAAATGGCACTTGTTATTTTATATAATCCCGGGTCCTGATCTCCCATATCATCATTTTTTTCGCAGGAGACAAAGAACAGAATTGATATTGCCAGAAATAAGAATGCATTTTTCTTCATTTTAATGATTCCATAATGGTCAGATGAACCAGGTTCGCTCCGATCAGGAATCATATCTAAGTGCTATTTTTGTCTGATCTTTAAAGCAAATTACCTTTCATCGAACCGGTTAATAATATGTCAAGAGTTCTAGAGGTTTGGGGGGGGACTCTAAACACAGGCGGATGAAAAACCGATTCCGCGAAATGAAAGGTGTAATAATTAATATACAATTGTTCCGTAAATGTGTTACAGGGTAATTCCATTTCATTTGCCTGAGAGTAAACAAGAAATTCCTGAAGTTCTCGCTGGGGCTGGGGGTACGGAAAAGGGAGATCTCTTTCAGATGATTCATTCTTCTGAACCTGCTCTTTCAGGTGACATTTCCCATTACATGCCATCTCTGGCTTATCCTTATTTACACAAAGCTTTTCTATAATATAACTTTTCCTGACTGCATAATCCAGGTATGGAATGGCTGGTTTTATCAGCATGAAAACAAATAAACCTGTCAATAATATGGCCTGGATTCTATGCATTTATCCGATTATCCTTTTTTGCTTTCTGCCCTTAAAGACCGAAAGAGTCCCCAGGATCATACTCAGGGTCATAAACAGGGACCCGAGTTGAGGCCATGAAAGGGCGGTAAAATTCAGAATAATCTTTTTCCCAATCAGGGGGGGCTGGTAAGCCATCCCTTCAATCTTTATAGCAGCATGGGGATCCAGGTTATGCCCGTAGTCATACTCCCATAAATAAAAGTCATAAATGGCCAGGGCACCCGCCCCAACAAGAATTACTAACCAAACAAGATTGGCCTGCCATTTATTCAACCACGCCAGCAAAAAGGCTAATCCCGCAAATACAATAATAATATATTGCATGAATTGCAATTCAGGGATTGAATCCGGCTCTATGGCTTTCATACCAATATAATGATTCATAATGTTGATATTCTGAAGGGTGCTCGGTTCCGAACCGGTGATCTTATTCACCCAGATAAACATTGAGAGGCCCTTTGGGTATTGAGGTGCCTCAAGTGTGATCCTCCATAAGGGGAACGCGAACATTAGCATTAATGCAAGGCCGGCGGCCAGCATCAGTATCCTGGGTCTTAAGAATCTTTTCATGACTATTCTTCTGAAAGATTAAAAAATGACGAACCATCCGGGAACAATGCCCGGTAAAAATGATAACCAAAACCCCTTTGTTTTGATCGCAGGATCCGATCCCGGCTGGTTCGTCTTATACATAGATTATTAAAAGATTATTCGTCTGTTCCTACCCACCATTTCAACTCGGGATTAGATCCCTTGGCTGAGACCCTGATGTATCCCTGCATTTCCTGGTGAAGTGCAGAACAGAAATCCGTGCAATAAAACGGAATTACGCCTTCATATTTCGGATACCAGACGTTTGATTCAGTCTGGCCGGGCATTATCAACAGTTCGGATGTCTGCGCCCCCATTATGGCAAATCCATGCGGAACGTCGAAATCCTGCTCAAGATTGGTAACATGAAAATGTACTTCGTCACCAACCATTATTCCTTCGATATTATCCGGAGCAAAATGAGAACGGATGGTGGTCAGGTAAATACGCACAACATTTCCTTCCCTTGTCACCTTCACCTCATCTTCAGATTTAACTGCATAGGGGTGCATATTTTCTTCCAGCTTATAGATCTGTTTCTGTTGTTCTATGATCAGATCAGCTGGTATGGCCTGTGCATAGTGTGGCTCACCAATCGTCGGGAAGTCAAGTATGAGTTGCATCTTACCTCCGGAAATGTCAAACAGCTGTGCAGCCTGGTTCAATTCGGGACCGGTGGGCAGATACCTGTCTTTGGTAATCTTGTTCAGAGCAAGCAAGTACTTACCCCAGGGCTGTTTTGAGTCACCCCCCGGAACCATCAGGTGACCAATAGAATAATAGCAGGGTGCCCTGTCGAGTACTTCCCATGTTCCGACTTTCCATTTCACTATTTCGGAAGAAATAAAGAAACTTGTATAAGCATTCCCGTTGTTATCAAATTCGGTGTGCAGGGGACCGAGTCCACCGCTTTTCACAACCCCGGCCAGTGTTGCATCGAAGTTCAACACGGGGATACCATATCTTTCATCTTCGAAATCCTCAGCTGCAATCGCTGCTTTCATCTTGGTAAATGAGTGTACAGTCAAATCAGCAGAGAGCTTTCCGGAACCAACAATATATTCTCCGCTCGGATCTATATCCACACCATGGGGTGACTTCGGGGTTGGCATAAAATATACCAATCCAGGGTGATCCGCTGCCTTAATTGTCTTAACACTATTCCTCGTCTCACTCGTTGCCATATGGGTATGCTCATCATAGAAATTGACCATGTAAGGAGAATTCATTTCCTCGAACTTGCCATCGGCAACCAACTGTTCTGCCATTTTCCAGTTTATCGCAGCAATAAAATCCTTATCATGCTTTGAAGCTTCAACCTCAAGAAGTGTGTTGCTTTCTTCAGTATTATAACTGCTGAAAAACATCCAGCCGTCGGAAGGGCCTTTTCCGGAGTGGGCAAGGTCATAGTTGAATCCGGGCATCAGGATCTGGAAGGCAATGTCCATCCTGCCATCATCTGCGATGCTGACAAAAGACAGAGCTGCCTTAAAATTACCGGCATATTCGTTAATGGGCATGTCCCTCTGGGGAATCGGTACTGCAAACCTGGTACCTGCAACAACATAATCAGTGTTCGGTGTGGTAAATGGAGAACTGTGGTTACCTGCGCTGTTCGGAAGCTCAATGATTTCCACTGTTTCAAACGTTGTCAGGTCAATCCTTGCGATTCGTGGAGTATTGTTTGCATTAATAAATAACCAGCGACCGTCAGGTACACCGTCAGTCTGTGACAATTCAGGATGGTGGGCATCGTCCCATGGAATGAATCCGTGCCGGGTTTCAAGCATTGGTTTGGTCTCATCGTTAAATCCCCATGCTTTTTCAGCATCCAATGAAAATACGGGAATCACCTTTAATAATCTTCCTGAAGGAAGACCATACACGCTGACCTGCCCGCTGAATCCTCCTGAAAGAAATGCATAAAAATCATCGTACTCACCAGGAGCGACATAAACTTTTTGAGCTGCATCACCGGCTCCTAGTGGACCACCGGCCCCTGATTTATTCCCGCCGCAAGAAGCCATAAGGCCAAGGACAAGTGATAAAACGAATAGATTTCTGATACTTTTTAAATTCATAGTTCTGGTTTTTGGTTGTTAATTAGATTATTTGAGTGTAATTATTCTTAATAAATTTTTATTTATCATTCACTGATATATGCCTGTTTGCCAGTTCCTTCATATTCATGGATTCCATATTAGACCTGATTGACTGGTTCAGTCCCGTCCAGTAATCCTTCATGACACATAGATGTTTTGTAGGACATTTTCCTCCGTGAAGCAAACAATCTATTATGGCAAGTTCATCCTCAAATGCTCTATAGATATCATATACGGAAATCTCTTCAGCAAGTCTTGTTAATTTGTACCCGCTCTTTTTACCTCCAACATTTTCAACAAGGTCTGCTGCCTTCAAAGAAGCAATAATATGGTCCAGGTACTTAACAGAAACTACCTGGTTTTCTGCAATATCCTTTTGAAATACTCCCTCATCATTTTCCTCATTCAATGCAAGTTCCAGCATTGTTCTCAAAGCATATCTTGTTTTTGTGTTGAATTTCATCTATTTTTGACTTATCCTACTAATTTGGTAGGATAAAAGTATGTATTTTTTTTTTACCAGAAAACATTCGATCAAATAATATTCAAAAACTGATTTAAAACATATTTGACATACAATCATCAAACCTTTATTAATCCCTAAAATTCGAATCATGAAAACAACCAAGGTCTTCTCAATCCTCATTTCATTAAGTTTAATAATCACTGCATGCACTGGCGGAGGATCCGGTGAAACTGCAACCCAGGAATCAACTATTAAAACACATGGACAAGCAGGTGTAATGGATAAAGACTCCAAGAAAAATATCTTACAGATTGCCGCAACCTCAGACGCTCATACTACCCTGGCAGCAGCCTGTACAGCAGCTGAATTACTTGACGTACTGGCCAATGCCGGTCCACTGACAGTATTTGCACCTACAAATGCAGCCTTTGAAAAACTGCCGGCAGGCACTGTTGAGGATCTCCTCAAGCCGGAGAACAAGGAGACCCTGGCTACGATAATAAAATTTCATGCAGCCCCCGGAAACTACAAGGTGGGCAAGGGACTTAAGGATGGTGTGCAGTTATATATGGCCACAGGCCACTATCTCGATGTTGAGGTCAAAGAAGATGGCACCTATGTGAACGGTTCCAAAATCATCGCTTCGATAGATGCTACAAACGGAGTAGTCCATGTTATTGAAGATGTATTTCTCCCCCCGGCTGAAGAATAGAAAATGATTTTTAGGGGATGCATCCCATCCTCGCAATTCAATCCTATATTATAAATTACCCGGCGTATTAAACTTTTGCTGCTTTAACGGTTTTTACGATCCTGCCGGCTACCTTATATGGATCTGCGTTTGACGCAGGCCTTCGGTCTTCCAGTCTTCCCTTCCAGCCCGCATCTATCGTGCTGACTGGAATACGAATTGAAGCTCCGCGGTCAGATATACCGTAAGAGAATTTATCGATTGACTGAGTCTCATGTTGTCCGGTAAGGCGCTTATCATTATCCGCTCCATACACGGCAATATGCTCAGGTATATTCCTTCCAAATTCTTCACAAATCTCGATGAACACCTTCTCTTTACCAGAAGTTCTCATAAGACCATTCGAGAAGTTCGCATGCATGCCCGATCCGTTCCAGTCTCCGTTCACAGGTTTCGGATCAAGATTAACACGCACACCATACTTTTCTCCAACTCTTTCTGCAAGATACCGGGCAACCCATACCTGGTCACCGGCTTCCTTGGCGCCCTTGGCAAAAATCTGGTATTCCCACTGACCCTTCATCACCTCGGCATTAATCCCTTCAATGTTAATATCGGCCTCAATGCACGCATCAAGATGTTCTTCGACCAGTTGTCTTCCGACAACAAATTCAGCACCTACTGAACAGTAAAACGGTCCCTGTGGAGGAGGGAAATATCCGGGAGCAGGGAATCCCATTGGTGTGTGATGGTCCAGATCCCAGAGTACATACTCCTGCTCAAATCCAAACCAGAAATCATCATCATCATCATCGATGGTGGCCCTTGCATTTGATTCATGGGGAGTGCCGTCGGCATTCATTACCTCTGTCATTATAAGGTATCCGTTTTTCCGGTGTGGATCCTTAACTATAAAAACGGGTTTCAATAAACAATCGGAATCAGAACCTGATGCCTGTTCTGTAGAAGATCCGTCGAAGTTCCAGATGGGACAATTTTCAACTTTTCCGTCAAAGTCTGCAACAACAAGTGTCTTGCTCCTCATCTTCTGGGTGGGCTTATATCCGTCGAGCCAGATGTATTCGAGTTTTGCTTTCATGTGCTAATGATTAATTTACAATTTATTTGATTAATTATACTTTTTTTGATTTACCCCCTCATATTCTAAGCCTGCGACAAAATATTTTATATATTTCTCGACAAAACTAATATTTTTTAATACCCTTCCCAAAAATATATAGTTTTTTTAACTTTTAATTATAAAATAATTATCTGCACCGACGGGAAAGAGGTGTCTACCGGAGATAGAACATTATTTTCCATTAAAACAGAGTAATCTTAATAGATACGATCTGAGGAGCTATTCGAAGCGGACAGTAAACAGTAAAAGAAAGGCTGGTAGTCTTAAATATGATTTACTTCAGAAATTCATGCATATGAAGCCATTTAATGCAGGCATCAGGCCAGGTCGATTCCGTACCCTTGCTCCTGCCCAGACCATAGCCATGTCCACCTCCCTCGTAGAGATGCAGCTCAGCAGGTACATTATTTTCATTGAGAGCCTTTCCATACCGGATGCTGTTTTCCGGATTAACAGCCCGGTCATCCAGGGAATGAACCAGGAAAGCAGGCGGTGTGTCAGGTGTGACCTGAGTCTCATTTGAAAAGTGAATAACTTTTTCAGGGTCAGGATCCTTTCCCAGTAGTTTGTTATTTGATCCACCGTGGTAAATTGCCGGATCCATTGAAATCACCGGGTAGATCAGGATGGTAAAATCAGGCCTGGCACTGGTTTCATCAGAGTTGTATACATTATCATTGTAGTGTGTAGAAGCAGTTGAGGCCAGATGTCCCCCTGCAGAAAATCCGAGTACCCCGATTCGTTCAGTATCCAGATTCCACTCCTCCGATTGCCGGCGCACGATCCGGATGGCCTCCTGTACATCCTGGAGTGGACCAATGGACTTGTCTTCCATAATTTCATCGCTGGGCAGGCGGTAACTCAACACTATACCTGTTATACCATGTTCATTCAGCCAGGCTGCCACATCCCGGCCTTCATGATCTATTGCCAGGACAGAATAGCCTCCTCCGGGACAAATCACAACGGCTGCACCAGTTGCATTATTCTCAGGGGCCAGAAAAACTTCCAGTTTTGGATCCGTTACCTTGGTAAAGCGGGGAGTCGAGTCCTTTCTATATATAATTTCCATCTCGTAATTGGGATTCTCAATAGCACCTGGAATTAATTCCGGCCATACCTTGAGGGTGTAATCTTGTGAATTAGTAGAAGGAATGCATGAACATAAGGTAAGAAAGATAACTGCCAGTCTGAGATTACTCATTTAATCAAAGTATTAATATTGATATGTTTAATTTTTATTATTCAACGGTTCACCCAAATTTACCTTTTAAATACGAATTTACCCAGTTGATCTCAGCCTCAAGCAAATAAACCGGCCTGGTTGAAACAGCCAGGCGATGAGGGGGACAACCTGTCTCTATCAGAAATTCCTTCAGCTTCCGGTATCCTATGATCTTTTCACGGAGAGAGAGCCGGTATTCGTGCATAGCCTCCTGCACATCCTTTTCAGAAATAAGGTTGCTGTTGTATGTGCCGATATCCACATTCCATCGGGTGTGTTCCGGTTCACTCAGCAAGGTCCCGATCTTGGCTTTTAGTTTTCTTTCCCCTTCGCTTGTAAGTGAATAAAGTTTCCTTAGGCGGTTTTCCGGACTTTTTTCCTCCTTCTTGATAACCAGCCCTGCTTTTTCAAGTTTTCTTAATAGCTTATAGATCGATGACATGGAAAGTTCAGTCCAGAATCTCATGTCCCTGTACTTTACTTCCTTCTCAATCTGGTAAGGATGCATGGGCTGTTCGGATAGCAACCCCATAAGGGCGGCCTCGGCATTTGATAAGTTATAATCGTTCATCACAAAATATATAGGATTAATACAATATTGTAAATATACAATATATATAAACATGCTCATAAATATTCCTTTTTTCTCGATGGATTTCATACTTTTTATAAAACACTGTGCCTGGATGAATGGAACAGGAAGAAATTAATATCATCGAGGGAATCGGATCCGTTTATGAATCAAAGTTTAAGAATTATATGGGGGAAGAGTACCCGACCAATATGACGGAACTTTTACAAGCTCGGGTATGTTTAGCAAGGAATTTTCAGTGGGGCCAGGTGGCAGGAATGTATTTGGGATCAGCGGACGATTTATCTATACCGGCGGATTCAGGGAATTGCCCATTGACCTTGAATCCTCAATCGACCAGGGTCGTGAGGTCCGCATCTGGGATTATGGTTTTTCCGAGAAACTCGATAATTATTTCAGAATAGATCTAATGGGATATTTTAGAAGGATCCGACTGAAATATTCTTCCGAGTGGAAGCTGGAAATAATCAATCTGACCAACAATAAAAATATGCTGAGAACTGAATACGATAACTCAACCCAGTCTGTTAAGGTCGAATATCAGAATACATTGATCCAGTTAATTACTTACAAAATCCAGTTTTAACAAGGTCATGAAAAACCAGGCCCATTACATATCATCAATCACATTTTGCCATATCGAATTCGACTGGTTGAAAAAAGTTGCTTTTTACCTGCCCTGGAAGCACCCCTCGGGATCAGCGATTATAACTGGTCAATCAACCAGGATGGAGCAGCCAAAGGATATGCCGGGCTGTCCCTCAGTCCACGCGACCTTGCAAAATTTGGATTGCTATACCTGAATGAGGGAACATGGGATGACAAACAGATTATCCCGGAGTCCTGGATAGGTGAATCAACAGAAAAACATATTCTAAGGGGTGACATCCCAGGATTTTACTACGGATACCAATGGTGGGTTCATGAAAGTGGCCTCTATGCGGCTGTGGGGTACGGGGGACAATTACTCATGGTTGATCCCGAGTTCGACCTGGTAATTGTTTTCACAAACTACTATAGCCAGACTGACTGGTTCCAGACTGAAACCCCATGGCGCCTGCTTGAAACCCACATAATCCCCGCCATCATTGAATGACAGCTGTTGTCAAATTCAGGAGGTAATTAATCCCGCGAAACCAAAGTTTAATCTAATCATCAACTTATTATTTATCTGCCTGAAAAGGACTGATTTTGTCATTTTCAAGATATCCTTTACTCTATAATCGAATTTCGCTTAACATCTGTGATTTTAGTGCAGAATTGATTATTTTGCCACTAATATTTATACCATTGCCATGGAAAGTAAAGATCAAGTTCTATCAACGCTTAAAAATTCATCCGAGCCAATGAAGGCCGGGGAAATAGCCGAAGTTACCGGGATCGACAAAAAGGAAGTCAGCAAGCACATAAAACAGCTTGTTACAGAGGGAATAGTCCACAGTCCCAAATTCTGCTTCTACGAAGCCAAATGATTTCTCAATGTAATCAGTGAGTTAGGCAAGGTATTTGCGGTAAGCGGTTTAGTATAAACTCTAAACCTGATATCGTGAATAAACTCACATTCTTTACCCTCTTCCTCTCATGCTGCATGATTAATTCCATGGCCCAGATCACTGAAAAGTCACTGGATCTGGAAGTTCCGGATATAGGCTCAGTGATTAGAATTAATAAAGGCGATAGTGGTCCCCTGATGATCATAATAATAGATTCCCTTGAGTACGAATTGGACAGCAACTCCCTCGCCCGTTTTGATGCTGAATGGATACAGAGCATTTCTGTCCATAAAGACAGCAAGACAATTAAAACCTATGGCAAAAAAGGAGAGCAGGGGGTCATCTTTATACATCCTAAGAAAAAGCATATGCAGGATTTTCTGAATGGTATTAAAGTCACAAACCCGTTGAATTTGAAAAGGGTCAACTAGGATATTCATTTTTCTTTGGAATAACCTCGGTACGAATTGATACCCACTTCACGGTGGTCGAATAACCGGATTATCTGTCGATTTAGTTAATTTTCACATTATAAGTCAGTTAAGGATTATCAAATAATTTTATATTGATAATGCCGTTAGAATAGAAGATCTCAAAACCATTTAAAACTAACAAAATCAAATCTTCTAAACCATTGATTGCATTTTGTTTGATTATGCTGTTTTCCTGTTCGGGGAAAAATAATCAAAATACCGTTCTTACCACCAGAGTAGAGAAAAAGGATTATGTAGACAAAATCACTATTTCTGGCAGCATCGAATCAATTAAGACCATCCTAATTCAATCCCCTGCCGTTTTTTCAAATGTTTCAATCAATTACCTGGTCCCGGAGGGCACTAATGTAAAAGCCGGGGACACGGTATGCATTCTTGATGCCAATCAGCTTGAAGAGGAATATTCAAAGGCATTGGATGAGTTGAAAATCACACAGGCTGAGTTCAATAAATCAAGGGCTGACCTGAATCTGCAATACCTCATGCTGGAAGCCCAGGTTCATATGATTGATATTGCAACCACCATAACCATGCTTGACTCTCTTCAACTAAAATTTTCATCCGAACTTGAACAACAAAAGATCCTGTTGGAACTTGAGAAGGCTGATATAGAGCGGGATAAGATCCTCAGCAAGCTCAGCTTCCTGAAAAGCATCAATGATTCTGAGATGCAGAAAATGGAACTGAAGATTAAGCAGCAGCAAAACAAAATCAACCGTGCACAGGACCAGTTGAACAAATTGATCCTTACTTCTCAGGTTGACGGGATGGTTGTCTATGCAAAGTCCTGGCAGACCGGTAATAAGGTAGCAGAGGGAGATGAAGTATGGTGGAATATGCCTCTGCTGGAAATCCCCCAGATGGGCGAGATGCAGGCCAAATTATTTGTTAATGAAACCCATTTCAAGCAGATTGAAAAGGGACAGGATATCTTGTTGGGAATTGACGCGATGCCTGACATAAACCTTTCCGGTAAAATAAAAATTAAAGCTCCGGTAGGCAAACCGATAAAAAGAGGTTCCCAGGTAAAATACTTTGAAATAATTTCCAGCCTCGATAGTACTGAATTCTCAGTGCAACCCGGACTAAGTGTTACTTGTGATGTCTATATACATAGGATCGCAGATACACTGGTTGTACCCATGATTTCCATTTTTGAAGAAGACAGCCTGAAGGTTGTTTTTGTTAAAAAGGGTAAAAAATACAGAAGACAGATCGTGGATGTCGCCCTGGGAAACAACAAATTCGCGGTAATCAGTTCCGGTTTAACCGGTTCTGAATTAATAACAACTACCCGGCCTCCGGAATCATTAATAATTAACTAATGCTCATGAAAAAAATTCCCATTCTGTTATTCTGCATCCTTGCCTCCTCCTGCCAGTCTAAGCTGAACAGAGACGTTGCGACGGTTGAGGTTAAACAGGGTAGCTTCTATATTGATGTTTCAGAAGAAGGGGAGATCCGTTCTACCAATGCGGTAACGATATCATCCCCCTCAATCAACTGGCAGTTCGGAATGTTAAAAATTTCTCAGATCGTGGAAGACGGTACCGAAGTGAACAAAGGGGATACTGTATTAAGGTTTGATCCTTCCGACGTTCAAAAGGTAATTCTTGATGCACAGGCAAGCCTTGAGATTGCCAGCGCTGAAATGTCAAAATTAAGGGCAGAACAGGAATCCAGGATAGGTGAACTTGAGGCGAATCTGAAAATAAGTGAACTGGATTATAAAATCAATGAAATTAAATTACAACAGGCAACCTTTGATTCGGATATTGCCCGCAGAGAATTACAGTTAAGCCTTGATAAGGCAATGATTTCACTTGAAACAGCAAGATCTGAGATTGAAAACCAGAAACTGATCCATATAGAAGAGATCCGGCAGAAAAATGTAAATATCCTTCAACTTAAAAAAAATCTTCAGGATGCCAATGAAACACTTGGTAAACTAACGGTAGGAAGTCCCGGAGAAGGCATTGCGATTATTCGCAGGAACTGGATGACCGACGATAAATGGCAGGTGAGTGAGCAGCCCTGGAGCGGTGAGCCCCTGATCGATCTGCCTGACATGAGTGAACTGAAGGCTGAAACCCAGGTCAATGAAGTGGATATTGCTAAAATCAAACTCGAGCAGCAGGTTGAGATAAAAATGGATGCATTTTCCGACACGGTTTATACCGGGAAGGTTATTTCTATTGCGGGACTGGCGCAATTTAAACGAAGGGACTCCAAAGTGAAGGTATTCCCGGTTGAGATCTTACTCGACCAGGCTTCCAAAAAATTTATGCCTGGAATGACCGTAAGTTGTAAAATTATTGTGGACCGGATCGACGATGCTGTTTACATTCCGCTGGAATCGCTTTTCCAGGAAGGAGATAAACACTACGTCTATGCAAAATCAGGCGGTAATTTCAAGAAAAACTATGTGGTTGCAGGACTTGCAAATAATGATTATGTAATAGTGGAAGACGGATTGAAAAAAGGTGACCGGGTATCACTTGTTGATCTGTCTCTTGAAGAAAATAACTAAAGCCGGATAATTATGGAAAATCATATCTCATCCGGAATTCTGATCGGCTCTCTGCTCCTCATGCTATCATGTGGCCAGGGTGAAGAAATCCGGCAGTATTCAATTCAACAGGGAGAATTCCAGGCATCTTTAACAGAAACCGGAGAATTACAGGCTGTGGTGGCTAAGCATATAATAATGCCATTCCTGGGCTGGAAGTACGGATACCGTAATAAAATAACGGGAATGGTTGAACATGGATCCGATGTTGAGGAAGGAGACTCTGTATTTACACTCGATCCATCAAGTGTCATGAAATTTCTCGTCGAAACGGAAAACAACCTTGAACTGGAAAAGGCGAAATTAAACAAACTTCTGGTGGAAAATTCCAACAAGGACAAAAAGTTGAGAGCCCAGCTGAGACACCAGGAGGCTAATTACAATATGAATAAGCTTCAACTGGAGAAATCACAATTCGATTCTGAGAGGAATAAAATAATTCAGGAACTGGAATTTCAAAAGGCCGAAATAAGTCTGAACAAAATAAAGAGGAGCATCGAATACAATGTTCAAATAGCAGAATACGGAAGGCTGATACAGTTAACCCGTGTTCAGCAAATGGTAAATGATATTGAAAATGCCAACCGTGCCTTAAGACGACTGACCCTTTACAGTCCGAATAAAGGAATATTACAGATCGCTTATAACAGACGTACAAGGCAATTGTATAAGATTGGCGACGAATCCTACCCAAACAGAAGCCTGGCAAGTATACCTGACCTTAGAAGGATGAAAGCAACATCATCTGTGAATGAGGTTGATATAGGCAAAATTAAAATCGGACAGAAAGTTATAGTCAGACTTGATGCTTTCCCTGACCTGGAATTTAATGGAGAAATATCTTCCATAGGAAAGCTCAGCCATAGTAAAACCCGGGAATCAAACATTAAGATTTTTGACCTTGAAGTTCTGATTGAAGAAAATGATAATAAAACCATGAAACCTGGAATGACTGTGAGTTGTGAGATAATATATTCTGAATTCGAGGAAGTCCTCTATGTCTCCAATGACTGTATTTCAAGAGAAAAAGGGCAGTACCTGGTCCAACTCACAAGAAAGGGTGATGTAATAAAAATCCCGGTGGATATAGGTCCACAAAACAACAGCCACACCGTCATCTATGGAGATATTGAAAAAGGACAGAAAGTGGTGCCGGTAAGTTCTCTGATACTGGGACCATGACCCACAAAAATATATTGAATCATGCAATTAGGTGAAAATTTCTACGTAGCATACGCAGCTGTATTTGATCATAAGCTCCGGTCATTCCTTACAATGCTTGGGATCATATTCGGTGTTGCCTCAGTGATAGCAATGCTCTCGATCGGTGAGGGTGCGAAACGCCAGGCCATTGCAAAATACCAGGACCTGGGTGTTAATAATATTATTATACGTGATAAGAAATATACTGATGAAGAGCTTGAGGAAATCCGGGCCAGGTTCTCACAGGGATTGTCGATGGCGGATGCAAATGCAATAATGGAAGTAGTACCCATGATTGAGAACGTTGCTCCCCAGGCAGAGCGGGAGGTGGAGGTACAATTTGAAGACAGGTCCGGTAAGGCTACACTGATCGGAATAACCCCATCTTTTACCTCTATTCTGAATTATTCAGCCGGTAATGGAATTTTCATAAACGAGGACCATTATGCCAGGAGCCTTAAAGTTTGTGTGCTGGGTGCATCAATTGCGGGGGAACTGTTTCCTTTCGATGATCCTGTTGGAAAAGACATTAAGATTGAGGACCAGTGGCTGGAAGTCGTGGGGGTAATGAATACCAAATCTCTTTTCACCGAGACCGTTGGAGAGCTCGCCTCTCGTGACCTGAATACTGATATATACGTCGCAATGACCACCTTCAATAAAAGATTTGTCAAGGAAAATCTGCTGGAAAGTGAAGTTAAACAGATCACCGTAAAAATTTCAAATCCGGCAAAGTTAATCGAGATTGCCGGGATCATAAAACAGCTGCTGAACCGGCACCACTTTAACAACGAGGACTTCAGTATCATAATTCCCTATGAACTGTTAAAACAAGAGGAAAAAGAAAGAAGGATCTATAATATCCTGCTTGGATCAATTGCAGCCATTTCTCTCCTGGTAGGAGGAATTGGAATTATGAACATCATGCTGGCTTCGGTTCTTGAGCGGACCAGGGAGATCGGAATCCGAAGAGCCATAGGGGCCAAACGAAAGGATATCCTGAACCAGTTCCTGACTGAAGCGGTTGTGATTAGTATTACCGGTGGAATCATTGGTGTCGCATTGGGTCTTCTCATATCCCTGTTTATAACCCTCATTACGGACATTACTACAAGCATCACACTTTATTCAGTGGTAATCGCATTTTTCTTCTCAGTACTGGTTGGAATCAATTTCGGTTATTTTCCTGCTAAAAAGGCCTCCCAACTGATACCGATTGAAGCGATCCGGTATGAATAAAAACTCACTAAAAAAATTACCATGGACATAAACAAATTCAGCAGACCAATCTGGAAAAATATTTTGATACTTCCGGCATTCATACTCACGATTCCATATGTGAGTTTTTCACAATCCCTGAATGAACTGGACCTGGACAGAAGCATAGCTCTTGCAACAGAGCGAAGCCATCCCATGAGGATTCTTCAGGAGGGACTGGAACAATCGAAGTATGAGCTCAGAGCCGCCACCAGCAGGTTCAAAACCCACGTGGATATTGATTTCGTAATACCAAATTATACGGAAACAGTAAGGGAGTGGGAAGACAGTACCGGTATTACTTTTTTTCCTGTTAAACAGCTTCGGACAAGTGGGTATCTTACTATAAATCAGCCACTACCAACCGATGGTTACATTTTTTGGAGATCCGGAATATATAACATAGAGGATTTTGACAGGTCGGAAAGACTGACCCAGGTGAATTCCAGGATCGGATTCAGGCAACCCCTGACTGCATTATACTCATACAACCATATACGTTCTGAATTTAAGAGGGCAAAACTCAATTACGAATTGGCATTGAAAGGTTTGAAAAGAGCTGAGCTTGAACTCATATATGATATCAGCCAGGCATTTTATGAAACTACAAGGACCAAGGAAAACATGAGAATCGCCCATCAAACCCTTGAACACCAGCAGGAAGCCACGAAAATTGCAAAAGAAAAATACAATGCCGGATTAATACGGGAAGTCGAATCCCTGGTGATGGATATTGATCTCGCACAGGCTCTGAATGAAGTGGATATGTCAACTGTAGAATACTTTTCTCAGCTGAACTATTTCAAGAAAAAACTTGGATTACAGCTAAGCGACAGCATTATTTTGGTCAGTGAATTGACCTACAATATTGTTAAGGTTGACGAAGAACTGGCAGTTTCTCACGGTCTTGCCAGCAGGATCGAACTCAGGGAGCACGAAATTGGAATAGAATTATCTGAAATTGAAATTAAAAGAAGGCGTTCCATGGGTCATATAAACGGTGAAGTTACAGGCTACTATGACTTTATAGGAAACTACCAGGTAGGAATGCCTTATCCGATCGGTGAATCTTTAGGCAATACCTGGAGCGTACTGAAATCCCGTCCTGGTAATTTCGGTGTCGCATTTACCGTGAATATACCCCTGATTGACTGGGGTGAAAATAAAGCTTATGTCAGAGCTGCACAATCAGGATTGAAAATGAATATGATCAGTTTTGATGAGGAAAGGATCAATATCGAGATGGAGATTCGTAATACCGTTAGACAATTACAAAGCAGCCTCCGACGACTACAATTGCTTGAGCAAAACCTTGTGGTTGCCGAAAAAAGTTTTAATATTTCAAGACAGAGGTTTGCCAACGGTGATATTGACAGCCAGTCATTGGCACTTGACCGCAATCGGCTCAACCTGGCCTATATCGCCCATCTGAATGCCTTTGTTCAGTACAAACTAAATATTGCCGACCTGATGCGAAAATCATTTTTCGATTTTGAATCCGGAGTATCGGTCATCCAGGGTGAAATATAGATTGTACCAGCCTGGTACCGGGTAAACATTCTAAAACAATCCATGAAACCCAAAAACTAAGTAACTGTAAAATAAAAAATTTGAAAAAAGACCCCGAAAAATTATATTCTCTCACCTCCAACGCTAAAACTGACGTTTTGGACTTAAAAGGCAATACCTATAAATAGGTATAGAGGCCAATTTTTATCTGGATTGCAACCTCAATAATAACTTCAAAATTTCACTTAATCACCTTATTACAAGGGAATTGATCCATTCCACGTATTTAGATTGAATATTCGACAATTCTGCTAAAATAAAAGACAAAAAGGTCTTAATTTTATTATGCTCCAATGAAATTGGAGGAAAATTGATGTGTTTATACCCCAAATTTATACCGGAATGAAAAAGCTATTATTATTTTTACTCACACTGCTGACGGTCCACGCCAGCGCAACTGTTATAACAGTCAGCAACAATCCCGACTCCCCCGCAGAATACGATGACCTGCAAACCGCCCTGAATAATATTGATCCCGGCGACACAATCATCCTGAGCGGATCCCCTACCAGTTATGGCAATGTCACGGCGAACAGGACCTTGGTCCTCCTGGGACCGGGATGGAACCCCCAGAGCGGTTATAAAGCCCAGCTGGGAACGCTAACTATAAACGGGGCATCCCACAATTCGGTGATCAGGGGTATTCAGATAAGATCCCTGACTAGCGGGGGCAGCTATGATAATGTTGTTATCACCGATTGCTATTTCGATTATGTATACACTGACATTACATTATCGGATCATAATAACTGGCAGATTTACGGGAACCGTTTTGAAGGAGATATATCCCTGAATGCCGATTCTGACAATACACTGATCGCTAATAATGTATTTAGCAAAAACAGCACAAGGGGTACTGTCCAGTACGCAAATAACAGCACTCTTTTCCTGAATAACGTCATAATAGATCCGTACACCTCTGGTCTTTTCAGCAATTGTTCGGGAATGTTCCTTGCGAATAATATCTTCATAATGACTCACAGCACAAAGTACTCAAATCCGAATAATGGTTGCACAGGATGCAGCTTTAATAACAATATAACATATTCTACATACTCAATAGATATCCCTGATATTCCCGGTCAGTCTGATTTCGGTGGCAACAACTGGAATGATGCCAATCCCAGGTTTGTCAATTTTCCAAATGATGCGACAAAATTCAGTAGTAATCATGACTACCATCTCGCTGGAGACTCTCCAGGCAAAGCTTCCGGCACAGATGGAACTGATACTGGAATCTATGGACGAGGATATGAATTCAACATCTATGGCCATACAGATCTCCCCCGAATTTATTTAATGAATATTGAAAACCCCGTCGTACTTGTCGACAGCAGCCTGAATATTGTCGTAAAAAGTACCACAACAAAATAAATTACAATGAAAAAAGTAGTAATAGCAGCCATCATGGTAAGTGTCTCCGCATTTTCTTTTGATATACAGGCAGTGATTCATACTGTAAGCAACGATAGTAATTTTCCTGCTGATTATTCGACCCTGCAGAATGCTATTGATGGAGCATCAAGCTCAGATACGATTTATGTATATGGTACCAGCAGTAGTTATGGAGATATTTCGGTCGACAAAACCCTTGTATTTATAGGAGTCGGACATTATCCACAGATTCAAACTGTTTCTCCCTCGACGATTGGAACAATCACCCTGACTGCAGCAGCTTCAAATACAATATTCTCTGGTTTATATCTGAGCGGAGACTCGAATGTTGAACCAGCAAGTGGTACAAATAGTATCATATTTGAAAACTGTTTCATACGTCTGACTGGATCACAATATGTAATTGCCGGTGCAACCAACTGTGATAATTGGATTATTCGGGGAAGCAGAATCTGGTGTTCTCAAAACTTCATTAGCTCCGGATATTATGATGTTGGATTTTATGTTGGGTCAACAAATGACAATTGGCTCATACTGAATAATGTATTTCATGGAAACAATATTCAGCTAATTGAAGCCAATCAAACAACAGTATTTTCTCATAACCTGGTACTTTTTTATCAGATCCGTTTCTTTCAGAATTGCTCTGAAGTTATTATTACGAATAATATGTTCATTGACTATTATTCAAATAGTCCAATGATTAATTTTAATGATGGCTGCACAAATTGCCTGTTTAATCACAACCTCACCTGGTCAAATTATGCAGATGAAAACTCCCTTGCTTTGCCCGAAATCCCGAACGCCAATAATACCGGAAGTAATAATCTCAATAATACAAATCCTTTTTTCACAACTTACCAGGGTGGAAGTAGTTTTTCTTACAATCATGACTACCACCTGCAAGCAGGGTCCCCTGCAGCATTAGCTGGATCTGACGGTACTGATATTGGCATCTATGGAGGAACAGGCAGTTTTAAGTTCAACATGTTCGGGTATCCTGAAATCCCGCGCTTTTACTACATGAATATCAAGAACACTGTTCTTCCAGAGAACGGTACTCTGAATATAGAAATTAAAGGAACCACAACGAGATAATTCATTCGGAATTGAAAAGGGTCCTCCTTACACTGATACTGATCTTATCCGGACTATATGCCGGCATTGCCCAGAATATTTCCATGGTTGAGTATGCCATTGATGCAGATCCCGGTGTAGGGTTGGGAACCAGAATGAACATTTCAAACGGTGATAGTATTGATACCGAGATCAATATCCCAATAAATTCCCTGAGCCCGGGGTTTCATAACCTATTTCTCCGTATCCAGGATGTGGATGGAGTATGGTCACATACCATGAAACGAACATTTTTTATTGAGCAGACCGGGAGTGTTGTCGAGGCAGATATTGCAGGAGGGGAATATTTCTTTGATGCAGATCCCGGGATTGGAAACGGAACACCGATATCATACTCCGCAACGGACACAATCATAAGTTCCGAAAATGTATCAATCAGCGGTCTCTCACCAGGTTGGCATTATTATGGAATGAGATTAAGGGATACCCGGGGAACCTGGTCGATTCCTGTTTTTAGGAGACTATTCATTGACACCATACAGTTCCCAGGACCCCAGTCGTATGTTGCTGATAAAGTTGAATGGTGGATCGACGAGATTCCTGCCCAGGGAACAGGTACCCTGGTTGATACCGAGATCGGAGACAGTTCTGAAATCCGGCTTAACATACCCTTGAGTGCATATGGACCGGGATTCCACCGTTTGTATGCCAGGTATCATTCCACCAGTGGATTCTGGAGCATTCCTGAAAGCAGGACATTCTGGATACAGACCTTGCCCCTGGCAAAGGATACATCAGCCACCATGATCACCCAGGCAGAATATTTCTTTGATGCGGATCCGGGCTTCGGTGCCGGGACAGCGCTACAGGTTGATGACACCGATACCCTGGACCGGATGTATATTATTCCTCTCGATGGATTTTCGGCAGGATTCCATACCCTGTATGTAAGGGTAAAAAATGATTTCGGGTATTGGACTTCTCTGGAATCCAGGCAGATCTACATCCAGACAATTCCATCTCCCGTAACAAGTCGGGCTCCCATAACCAGGGCTGAGTATTTTATTGGTGACGATCCCGGTGTTGGAAAAGGTACGCCGGTAAATATCCAGTCAGATGATTCCGTGTCAATAAACCAGGTTCTGGATGTTTCGGCAATGAACCTTAATGAATATTATAAGATTTCCTACAGGTTCAGAGACAGCATTGGCAACTGGTCTGTGGCAGTCACAGATTCATTTGTGCGGTTGGACTGTGATGTGCCAGGACAGCCGCTCAAACCTTATGGTCCAGCAACCATTTGTTCCGGTCAATTTTACTACTTTAATTCAGAATTACCCGAATATGGAGATTCACTGGCCTGGGATATACTCGAATCAGAACTGATAGACAACCAGACGATAAGTCTTTACTCTACAGGTGATTCAGTCCGGGTGTTAGCGAACCCAAACTATTCCGGAACCATAACACTTGTTGCAAAAGCATATAATGATTGTATATACGGTCCCTGGTCCGAGGCCCTGTACATTGAGGTTACAGGCATTCCCGGACAACCAGTACTGCCTGAAGGTCCTTCTGAAATATGCTCTGGTGAAACCAGGAGGTACACTACTGATACTTCCTACGGAGCAGTTACAATTGAATGGGAACTCAGTCCACCAGAAGCAGGTATCCTGACCCGGAACGGAGATACTGCCATAGTTGAATGGACCGACAGCTATAACGGCATTGCCAGTCTGAGATACAGGCTCATTGATGGATGTTCGATAAGTGAATTCAGTCCCTTTCTAAACCTGGATGTCTCAGGACCGGAAATACTTGCGGCTCCTGAGGGTGAGGGGATTATCTGTGACGGAAGCGAGAGAATGTACATTTTACCACAGCTGGACACATCCAAATATAATGATGTTACCTGGAGATCCTATCCTTCCCAAGCACTCACACCGGCTCCAACCAGTCTTGATTCCATGCTTGCAGGATGGGCACTTACGGGGACAGAGGTTGAGGTAGGCCTGTATGTAGAAGCCATTAACAAATGCGGCAGGTCCAACTCATCCGATATCCTCTGGCTAACAGTCCTCGATGATAAAATCAGCATGGAAATTGATCTCCCTGCTAATTTAACAGCATGCAACACTGCACCGGCCGGAATTACTCTGCCTGTTACAAATTTCAACGAAGTGCTGACCTACGGCGGACAATTCTTTCCGGATTCGGTAGGCTCTGTTTCTTTCTCAAACGGTAGCTTCCAGGCTACATGGAATTCAGTTACGTCCTTCCCTGATTCAGTCAGGATAGAGTTTTATGCAAAGGCTGTATGCGAGGATACTGTCCGTACCGATACCTCGGTTTGGATCCGGTTTATAAGCCAGGCAGAGACACTGGAACTTACTGCCCCGGATTCACTATGCAGTAGTGCAGACAGTTTCTTGGTAAGTATTACAACAGCAGCTGAGGTAGATTCTTTCCTCCTGGACCTTCCTTTCCTGACTGGGATCTATACGACTGAGAACTACATCACACATCCAGGATTCACAAATAAAACTCCGGGAGACTATACCCTGAGGGTTTATCCAATTAATGTATGCGGGGCGCATCCTACCGGATTTTCAAGGGAACTCCACCTGAAGCAGGAACCTCCTAAACCATATATTCCATCAGGTGATCAGGTGGTTTGTGCCGGGGAAGTTTCAGTGTATTTAAATACTACGGGTGATGCGGGTAAGGACTACCTGGGCTATACCTGGAAGGTATCTCCGGATACTGCCGGTAGTTTCGAAGTACACGGGGACAGCCTTATAATAAACTGGGTGGAAAGTTTTGAAGGGAACGTGGATATAAAAATCAACGGGGAAACGGACTGCGGACTGACAAGCAGTTCCGAGATAAAATTTGTAGAAGTACATGCCAATGTTATCCATTCTCTGGTTTCCGGCGATACCCTTTTCTGTCCTGATGATACTGCCAGGTTCAACGTGGTACACACTATGCCATATTCGCAAATTTCTTCATGGTCAGTCGATCCGGTCTTTTCCCCCATAACGATTAGGAACAATGAGGAATACCATTTTGTAATACCGAGGACAGAGCTTCCTGAAAGTGTTTTTATTTTGCCACAAATCAGTAGTGCCTGTGAATCACCTCATATTCAACCTCTTAAAATTCATCTTAATCCCTTTCCCCAGGTGGAAGAAATCACAGGCAAGGATACCATTTGTGTTGCAGATACATCCTTTTACGGGATAAGCAATATGCCTTCATACTACCTATACTGGCAGGTTGATGGCAATACGGAATTTGATACATCTGGTTTGGGAGGACAGCTAAGCCTGTTCAATCCGCAACCCGAGGAAGAGATTACTATAAATCTCACCTATACTGACCGATATTCAGGATGTTCAAGGAGCCGGCAAATGGATGCTGTTGCATTGCCCTCTCCCATAAAGGCAGATATCGTGAAGAAGGGAAACAGAATCCTGATCTACAAGGACATAATAGCAACGAAATACCAATGGTACCTTAATGACATTTCAGTTCCCGGAGCAACGGGACAGTTCTATGCCCCGGATACTCTGAAGCCTGGTGAATATTTTGTAATAGCCAAGAATCCTGAAGGATGTTTGGCCAGATCGGATATGTTTTCCATTTCCAATGATAAAAAATCAGACATCGCGGCACCCGCATTTAAATTGGTGCCAAATCCCGCTATAAATCAATTCAGGCTAATATTCGACGATTATTTCGAAGGAGAGATCCGGATACAGGTATTTGATTCCAAATCGAGGATCTGGCATGATGAGGAGGTTGAACTTCGGCCCTCCTCAATTTCAAATTTTGTGGAGCTGGATGCCGGCAATTGGGACCATGGCATATATTTTATTCGGGTAATCCGGGATGGCATTCCCTTTATAGAAAAACTAATAATTATGTAGTATGAGGTTGAAAATTAACTGCATATTGATAATATTTTTGTCCCTGATTAATTTACAATCAACAATTGCCCAGAGGATAAATCCGACACAGCAGATTGCTGCGATGGACAGTATAAAGGTACTTCTGGTAAATTATTCACGCTGGCACAGTTTTACTGAAGATGGTATATCTGTCTCAGATTCTATCATTCAGAAATTTCATGGCCTGTTTGACGGGGCGATCGCACCGGAAGTAATAAATGATATTATACCTGGAAAAGCACAGGGAAAAAATACCTCACCCGGAAGTGTATCCCCAGGACATACTTCAATTAGTATTGCCGATTATCTGAGTAATGTCAAGAATGATTTTCAAAGGGGATTGTTTGTAAGTATCCAATACGATCTTGACTACCAAACGGATATCCTTTTTAATAATAAAAGCATTAGCTAGGGTTTCCTGTTTAATAGGTTAAATGTTTGTAAATCAGTTGCTATTGTTCATAATTGCATCGAAAATAAATTGGTAAGTGCTTAGCAATGTTTTATTATTGCAAATATACTTTGCACCTATGTACAGCTATATCTCTGAAAAT
>DRHS01000287.1 GCA_011053095.1 Bacteroides sp. | reverse complement strand
CCGGAAGAAATGGATTACATAAATGTCCACGGGACGGCTACCCCTCTCGGTGATATCTCTGAGATCAAAGCAATAAAAAATGTTTTCGGGGATCACGCATACAATCTTAATATCAGTTCCACAAAATCCATGACCGGGCACCTTCTTGGTGCTGCCGGTGCAGTTGAATCCATTGCTGCCATACTGGCTATCAGCAATAATACTGTTCCTCCTACCATTAATTACAATACCCCGGATCCTGAACTTGACAATGAGTTGAATTTCACCCTGAACAAAGCACAGGAGACGGAAGTCAACGTGGTATTGAGTAATACTTTTGGTTTCGGAGGACATAATACATCAGTCATATTTAAGGATATCACCTGAGTTTCGTGATTAATTCACTATACCAGTTAGTTAGAACAATCTTTTCAAAAAACAGGATATTTTATCTCTCATTGGTTGATATTCTTGGATTCCTGCCTGGGAAAATCAGACTGTACGAGATTGCTTTTATTCACAGATCTGCCTCCACCACCTGTAAAAATGGTTACCAGATTAATAATGAACGTCTCGAATTTCTCGGTGATGCCATACTTGATGCTATTATCGCAGAATACCTCTACGCCCGTTTCCCGGAAGAGGATGAAGGCTTCCTGACACAGGTCAGGTCCAAAATCGTAAAAAGAAAACAGCTGAATAAAATTGCTTATAACCTTGACATCTCTCCTTTCCTGGTATCAAATACCAATGCTCAACAAAGCCAGGTCAACCTGTTGGGCAACGCATTTGAAGCACTGATCGGTGCCATTTACCTGGATAAAGGATATCGGCGTACCAGGATATTCGTGATCAGAAAAATCCTCAGAAAGCACCTTGATGTAGATAGACTTGCCCGAAAGGAATCTGACTTCAAAAGTCGAATCATTGAATGGGCTCAGAAAAATAAAAAGGAAATCAGCTTTGTAAGCCAGGAAGAATCCAAACCAGACTCCCACGAAACCTATTTTTCATCAAATGTTATGCTGGTGGATGAGAAACTAGGTACCGGGACCGGGCATTCAAAAAAGGATGCTGAACAGAAAGCAGCAGAAGAGGCCCTGGAAAATATTCCCCAATAATGCCAAAGAAGATTCATACCCTGCTGGATCAGGAAAGCTATGATTTTGGGCTTATTGGCCTCTCAACACCTGAAAATGATTACCGCCTCAGCTGGGTTCTGAACAATGCAATGAGCTATAAGCTGGTCAGAAAGGAAGATCTGGAGATTTACCATAAAAAACTGGACGATCCACAGGTATTTCACCAGTTCAGTTACTACGATGATGAAATCCTTTTGCTGTACCGCCTGATTTCGAATCGTTGTGAGAATGGCTATTTGCTGGAGGAGATGAGCAATATTGATTACCTCATCCAGGTAAGTGGTGAATTTGAAGAGAAGTTTATTGCATTACTTGTAAAAAAACTCAATAATCTTAAGGAGATTACCCTGGCCTTCCCTGTCGATCCGACCACCTTGAAATCAAAAAAGAAACTATTGCTTTAGAGGTATCCCGTAGGTGCAGTTTCATCGCCCTAAAGGATAAGCTTATATCCTTTCCCGTGGATATTCATGATCTCAACAGAAGGATCGCCTTTCAAATATTTTCGAAGTTTGGTAATGTAAACATCCATGCTTCTTGCATTGAAGTAATTGTCATCCACCCATATGGTCTTCAGTGCGAAGTTCCTTTCCAGAATATTATTGGCATTATTACATAACAATTTCAGGAGCTCACTTTCCTTGGTAGTAAGTTTCTGGTTTTCATCCCCAAGCGCAAGTATCTGCTTATTTGCATCAAATTCAAAATTGCCGATACTGAATTTAGTCTGTTTGTTATGTGATCCCTTCCCCTGTGTCCGCCTGAGTATAGCTTCAATTCTGAACAGAAGCTCCTCCATACTGAATGGCTTGGTGATATAATCATCTGCACCGATAGAAAAACCTTCCAGTACATCGTCCTTCATCGACTTTGCGGTCAGGAATATTATCGGTACTTCCGGGTCAATAATTCGTATTTCCCTTGCAAGGGTAAAACCATCCTTAACCGGCATCATGATATCCAGTATACAGATCTCGTATTTATTCTTTTTAAAGCTATTATAGGCTTTTTCACCATCGGTAAGCCAATGGGTATCATAAGATTTTGCCTGAAGGTATTCCCTTAGCAGGGAACCAAGATTTTCATCATCCTCTGCAAGCAATATCCTTGTCTGTTCTTCACTCATGCCATGAAATTATTTAGAGTTTACCGGGATGGATATCTCAAATTCCGTTCCTTTATTGAATTCACTTGTCAGGTCTACCATACCGCGATGTTCCTCAACTATCTTTTTAACATAACTCAATCCCAGTCCGAATCCCTTTACATTATGCACATTCCCGGTAGGTACCCGGTAAAATTTCTCAAAAATTCTCCGCTGGTACTCCTTTTTGATACCAATACCCTTGTCCGAAACTTTAATGACAAGCTGTCCATTTCGATCGAGTGTCTCTATCGTTATATCAGGAGCCTCCTTTGAATACTTAATGGCATTATCCACCAGGTTTGAGACAACATTGGTGAAATGTACAGGATCAACTTCCAGAACCGCATTTTCGGCATTGTACTTCCCGCTGATAGAGCCCTCTCTGCTTTTTACCTGAAGATCAAAGTTGGTAACTACGGTTTGGACCAGATCGTTGATATCGGTTTTTTTCCTTTTCAATCGAATCCTGCCCTGGTCAAATATGGCCATCTGCAGGACCTTTTCAACCTGATAACCCAGGCGTTTGCTTTCATCTCCTATGATCCTGGAAATATTGTCAAAATTCTTTGATTCAGCGGGTATGGTCTTGTCGTTCAGCATCTGGGATGCCAGCGATATTGTTGAGATGGGAGTTTTCAGCTCATGCGTCATGTTACTCACAAAATCATTCTTGATCTCAGAGAGCCTTTTCTGGCGGAATATGATAAATATAGTGAGAGAAAATCCCAGTATTACCAGCAGGGTCAGTATAATAGACGAGATACCCATGAATCCCAGCGATCTCAGGATGAAGCTGGTACGGTGAGGAAAGTATACCGAGAGATATCCGGAACGAGAAAATACATCCCTTGGGAAAAGTGTTGCCACATAATACTGACCTTCCTGGTTTTCCAGGTATTCATTACTCTGAAAAGCGATCTCAAGGTTTTCTTTTAAAACTGCAAATTCATAATCCAAATCGATTCCATTGCTAACCAGCTGATCCTCTAGAACATGGATCAGAACCTCAGGCTTAATACGTTTTTCAAGGGGCAATTCAGGTGCAATCATCCTGTTCATCATACGGTCAAGGAAAAACCGGTTATCGGCCATCTTCTTTTCAATTTTGGTCTTTACCTGCCTGGGATTTACAATGCTAACCTTTCCAAGATTATTGGAATCAAAAAATTCAATTCCCTGGTGATTTTTCATATGGATGACGGAATCATCTGCGATAATTGTGAGCTCATACTCATGTGTGCCGGGAATGGATCTCTGGTATATAAATACCGAATGGTCAAGACGGCCATCAATTTTAATTTGTGACTCCACATTCCAATTATACTCCTCTATATGTTGTTGCTCCCCAAACTCTAGCTCCACATAGGCTTCCTCCCATGTGGAATCAAGCAATTCCGCCTCATCCATGATATGCCACATAGCCTCCCTTTCCTGTATGTCCTGAACGGTGGTATAAAGAACCTGGTTGACTACCTGGCTGAATTGCCTCTCCTTTAACCGGTAGGCATTATTAATCCAGTAAGTCTGAACTAAGATCAGGCAGATCATGGCCAATGCCATGAATATCGATATGATCCAGAGTAGCTTTTTACTCATACGCTTACAAAGATAATCTCAGCGGGGACTTAAGGCCTGCCTTTTAACAATCTTTAACATTCATTAAGTCTCTTTAAATCAAAATGATCTTAGATTTGTAGCAAATCAAACTGCAACTAAACCTATTGTTATGAAAAAGCATTTACTTTCTTTATTATTCGCTTTATCACTGGTTATGCTGATCGGAGTTCAGCAGACCCTGGCACAAAAAGAAAAGACCTCCACCATTACTATCACCATCACAGAAGATGATGAGGTAACTACCGATACAACCTTTGAGCTTGCTGAGGGACAGGATCCTGAGATGATTAAAAAAATGGTCAGTCATATGGCAGGAGGAGATTTGCATAAGGTGCATGTCAGTCAGGATGTCCATATGAGCCACAAGGGCCATAATAAGATGCTATGGATCTCTGAAGACGGAGAACATAATATCTGGTCAGCTGAAAAAATGATGGCCGACATCAACATCGATTCCATAAAGGAGGCCCACGGTGGTGGTAAGGTAATGGTAATGAAAGACGAAAATGGGGATATCACGGTTAAGGAACTGGATGATGAGCATGCAATGCACATGGGTGACGATATGCACGGAGCACATGGAGAAATGATGTTTATCGAGTCCGGTGAAGATGGAGAGGTAATTACCATCAAGATAATGAAAAGCGGAGAAGATCTGATGATGATCCATGAAGACGGTGATGTGCATAAGCAGCACAGGGTGATCATTCATACCGAGGATGGTGACTGCGATGGGAAAGAGAGAAAAATCGAGGTGATCGTTCACGTAGACGAGGATATGGAATGGGTTGAAAAAGGCGATGGTGAAGAAACCGTTGAAGTATACGTAATCAAAACAGATGACGGAGAAGAAGTAAAGGTTATCAAAAAGAAAGTAAAAGTTGAGATCGAAGAAGACGATGATGAAGAAAAAGAAGTTAAGGAAAAAATGAAAAAGTAAGTCTTTTCATTTAGTCATATCAGCCCCTGTTGTTCGCATCAGGGGCTTTTTTTTTAACTTTACTCTATGGCAAAGCATATCGGAATAGTTGGATGCAGTGCAGAGGGAGCTGCTCTCTGCTACCAGACCATCTGCAGGGAGGGGGCGAAAATGATGGGTGAACATTCACACCCTGAAATAAGTATGCATACACATCCTCTAAATGAATACATGGATTATATCTACAGGAAACGCTGGGAGGGAGTAACCAAGATTATGCTGTCTTCTGCAGGAAAACTGAATCATACAATCCCTACTGATTCCGTCCGGGAGAGGATTGACAGTATCATCTTCAACGAACTGGTCTATGGTGAAATCCGTGATGATTCAAAGAAGTATTTTCATACCCAGATCAAAATACTGGCTGACAAGGGCTGCGATTCCGTAGTTCTCGGATGCACAGAGATCCCCCTGATAGTTCTTCCTGAGGAGTCCCCTCTTCCCGTGCTTGACTCCACCCGAATCCTTGCACATGCAGCCCTGAAATATGCTCTGAACAGTTAGTTTATTCCTGCATTTTTAGCCCACCCGACTTTCCATCATCCCCTAATCATTTGTTTATGAATGATTTGATCTGTAGATATTAATAGTCTATTAAATTATATATATAATTTCTTTGTATATTCTACTATGTTATATATATTTACGGCATGATATCACGTGAACTCATTAAGGGAACCCTGAAGTACCTTGTGATGAACCTGCTTCAGAAAGAGGGGCGAATGTATGGCTATAAGATCACTCAGGTACTGGATGAAAAATCTTCGGGCCGGGTGAAACTTACCTTCGCAGCATTATACCCTGTATTGCATAAACTTGAGGCTGTGGGATTTGTAAAAACTGAGACGGAAAATGTGAACAACAGAATCCGGAAGTATTACACACTTACAGAAACGGGCAAAAAGGAAGCAATCTTGCTGCTGAATGAGTTTAATGAATATCTGAACCAAATGCAATCACTTGTAAACAAATGAGTTAACTCCCTAAATAAACAATAATGTCCTGCCTAAGCAAAGAACAAATTGAATTTATCAGAAGCGATCTTAAAAATCGAAAGGTTTCCCGGTCTTTTCTTTTTGAAGAATGGGTCGATCATGTATGCTGTGATGTGGAGTCTCTTATGAACAAAGGGGGCTCATTCGATGATGCCTTCAGACAGGTTGCCGGTAATGAGAATGAGGTTAAATCCGCACATATCACCGTTCAGCAATTTCTAAACCACCGGTATGTGGGCATTAAGAAACTACTCCTGTTCGCATTCCTTGTATTTGCATCGAGCTGGGTAATAAATCTGCAGGGTACGGGTAACTGGGTCGGACTGGTTTCCTTTTTTATCCTTGGGATTGTTTACCTCAGGATCTCAATCGATTTATTCAGGAAAAGATTCATTCATAAGGTTAACATACTTCTTTCAGTCTTCAGTATGATCAGTTTCCTGGGAACCATTTCCGGTATCCTGTTGATCTTCCTAAACCGGGATTACGGAATGAGTACCAGGGGGCACGGGGTAGATCTGACAGTATTTGCCTGGTTTTTCTATTCCCTGGTATGCTTGATTTACTATATAAGGGAATACCGCTCAGCAATCGAAAAAAAAGAACTAAAGAAAACAGCTTATATTATTGCCCTTGCTGCATTCAATGTTTTCCTTGCTGCCATCAGCATTGCAAGTTTCCCTCTCTATCATTTTGTACAGGGCTATCTATTTTACCTGATTGGATTTATTTTGGGATTCAATTTCCTGGCTATTATTGCTCTTCTTATCACGCGGTCAATGAAGAACACCTTGATACTCACCCTGATTTTAGGTTCATTTATGATTGTATTTATCCATTCCCCCTTCCGAAGTAAATTACCTGGAGGGAAACCCAGGTTACATCAGATATCCCTGCAGCTTTCCACCGAAGAAAGTCTCCCTATCGAGAAACTTTACATCACGATGTACTATGACCGCTTCCCCGATAAACCAATCACACTGTCACTTAGAAAAACAGGCTCAGGTTCATATGGTATTACCATGCCTTCCTATGCATATAAAGGATATCTCTACTACGCTGTAAAAAAAGATTCTATTAATGCAGTGCAATATCTGAGTCAACCGGTGGACCTTGATTCCATTAAGATAAACGTGCCGCATGAAAAAACATACCAACTTAAATTTGATCCTGAATAATTAACACTATGCGTACTTTGTTTATTATAAGCGGCT
>DRHS01000286.1 GCA_011053095.1 Bacteroides sp. | reverse complement strand
TATACTTTTAGGTACAATAGACGAAAATCAAATAGCAGGGGACTCTTATTTCAAAGATTAGTTGAACAAGCAGTAACGCATGAACCTGTTGAATATAAACTAATTAAGCGTATGTAACATGTGCATACCCCAGTACTTTTATTTCTCAAATGGGACCGTTTTTCAAGGAATGCGCCCGAAGCCTATGATATGCTTAAGAAATTGTCAAGGCAAGGCGTCACCGCTAAAGCCATTGAACAACCTATCGATCTATCAGTCCCTGAGAATAAGTTCATGCTGGCACTTTACCTTACGGCGCCAGAGGTGGAAAATGACAGACGTTCACTCAATGTTATGCAAGGAATGAGAAGAGCTAAGTTGGAAGGCAGATGGCCTTGCACAGCTCCTATGGGATATTCAAACAGAAGGGATGAAATAAATCGACCAATAATAGTACCAAATGAAAAGGCCGAATTTATTAAAAAAGCATTCCTGGAGCTTGACCGAAACCTCTATTCGATTGAAGAAATAAGAAGAAGACTTCAGAGAGAAGGTTTCAGATGCTCTAAATCAAATTTTCACAGGATCATCCGAAATCCAATTTACATAGGTAAAATAAGAATTGAAGCTATGGGTGAACACCCTGCTCAAATTGTAGAGGGTATGCAAACACCAATAATTTCTCAGAAGCTTTTTAACCGGGTTCAAGTTTTGTTGGAAGGGCGAAGAAAGAAAAATGCTCATCCCATCAGACATTCCGTTCATGAAAAACTACCCTTGCGTGGAATTCTTCAATGTCCTAAGTGTGGTAAAAAGATTACGGGAAGCGGTTCAAAAGGTAATGGAGGTAGATTTTTCTATTATCATTGTTCAAAGGGTTGTAAAGTTAGATTTCGAGCAGAAAAAGCGAATATAGAAGTGAATAAGTTAATTAGTAAAATCAAGGTTGATGCAGGAATAAAGGATATTTATAAGGATATTGTGAATGACTATTTTATGACCAAAGGTCAATCTAAAGAATCCCTACAAAAAGGTCTGCTGAAAAAAATTGAATTGATAAAAACTAGGATCAGAAATCTGGAGAATAAGTTTGCTGATAATGAAATTACTGGGGTAGATTTCAATCTTTTGAAAGGTCGTTTTTTGAATGAGCTAAAGGAGCTTGAAATTCAAAAGAATGAGATAAATCTATATTCAAAGGATATCGCTCTACAATTTGATTATTGTATAAAGACAATTTCTGACATCGGTAAATTCTACTCAAATGCGGACGTATCAATTAAGAGAGAGATTCTTGGTTCGATATTTCCTGAATCTATAATATATTCCGATAATAAAGTTCGAACCATAAGAATGAATGAGGTAGTCAAGCTACTTTGCCCTTCCATTGGGACTTACGAGATAAAAGAAAGAGGACGAAAACATGAAGAATTGCTCTCGTCCTCTAGGGTACCCTCGACGGGATTCGAACCCATGACCTACGGCTTAGAAGGCCGTTGCTCTATCCAGCTGAGCTACGAGGGCATAAATCGCCTGCAAAAATACAAAAATCCATGGAAGCACAAACTGGTTTTGTCATACTGGGCTTCCTGACAGTCAAAAGGCATACCGCCATATCAATTTCCCTGATTAATTTCCCTGAAATTATCCGGGCTGATTTTACGCTCTCCTTTTTCTATCTCACTGACTATCCGGTTCAGTTGGTCATTTACAGGTGTTGCGGCTCCAAATTCCCTGCCTTTGGCAGATATGTATCCGTTGTAGTTATCGACTTCGGTTTTCTTTCCTCTTTCGAGGCTCTGAAGGCTTGAGGATTTTAGTTTCCTGTATTTCAATCCAATCACCCGGATGGTGAGATGTCTTTTGAATCCAGACATTAAACCAGGTGCAAGAAATTTGTAATAATTAAGTTTCCCACCTGCTGCAATAGCAACCTTTAGTTCCATGGCATCTGCAACACGTATTGCTTCCCGGATAATCTCGATAAAGAGATTTCTGACGTTCTTCCTGGCAAGCATTTCACCCAGGTATAATCCACACACAGCACCGAGAGTTGAAATACATGAGTTGATTATCAGCTTTGAATAAAGTTCTGACAGGATATGTTCGCTGATACGGGTAGACACAATATGTTCGAGTATGCCAGCCAGTTCTTTCAGATCATTATCCCCTTCCCGGTTCCAGTTGCCAATGATGAATTCTCCATCTGAGGTCATCTCTACCTTCCCTGGTTCATGCATGGTTCCTCCCCAGCCTACTACGCAGCCCACTGTTCGCTCCTCTCCCACAACACCGGCAAGTATATCTTCACATATCCCGTTCTGCATTGAAACCACCTTGCTATTCTCCTTAATAAAGGGAAGCAAAGCAGTTGCCACCGATTGAAGAGCCTCAGCCATGGTGGCTATCAGTACATAATCAAAAACTCCATCCAGGTCCCCCGGCAGCGCAACAGATGGAATCTGTATTGTAAAATCACCGCAGTTTCCACCTACTTTAATTCCTTTATTGCTTATGGTTTCGGCGAGTTCGGGGTATTTGGTAACCAGTTGAACATTATGGCCTTCCCGGGTAAGGACTGCGGCTACTACCCCACCAATAGCACCTGCTCCAATAACGCAGATCCTTTTACTGTTGTCCATCGTAAAGTTGGTATATTTGAGAAATTAAATTAAGAAATTTTATTGAAGGATTGGCGGGTCGGCCATGGTCTTTCGGATTGTCAGGATTCCCTGATCCAGTTCACAAGTCCATTATTCAAGATGATATCCATTAGTTTATCAGGCAGGGGGGCGAACGAATATCCCCTTTCGTTGATCTTGATGCGTCCTGAGACCAGATCCACCTCCAGACTGTCACCTGGCTGGAAATTCTCCACAATCTCGGGCTGAACAATCAGTGGGATTCCCTGGTTAATACAGGAACGGAAGAATATCCGGTTTACAGATTTAACGATCAGGGCCTTTACACCGGCATGCGAAAGTCCCACAGCAGGATGCTCTCTTGAACTTCCGCATCCAAAATTATCACCGGCAACAATAATATCTCCTTTACTTACCTCCTTCGAAAATGAGCTGTCGAATCCTACAAAAAGATGGGGTATTATAGCCTCCGGATCCGAGCTGAGAATATTGTAGGTAAGATTTCCTGCAAACATCTGATCTGTATTCATGTTATCAACATCGGCATAATTCCAGACATTCCCATTCTTTCGGTTCTCGCCTTCCGGAATTTCTGAAATAGATTCTTTTTGTTCCCGCTCAGTTGCACCGATCTGCTTCAATAATTCATTGAAACTGCCGGAATATGAAATTTGGGGTATTATCTTACCTGTAAGGGATGAAGCAGCCACCGTTGCAGGTGAAGCCAGGTAGATCTGAGCTTCTTTATTGCCCATTCGTCCCTTAAAGTTCCTGTTGGCGGTTGAGATAACTGTATACCCATCTGCAGGAATGCCCTGTCCTGTTCCCAGGCAGGGACCACAGGAAGCACTCAGAACATTGGCTCCGGCTTCGAGGAATGTTTTTATCAGTCCCTCCTCCATCGCCTGTAAATATACCTTCTGGGAAGCAGGTATTACAAGTAATTGAAAACCCTGAGCCACCTGTTTTCCCTGGAGGATTTCGGCAGCAATTCTCAGATCCTCTATCCTTCCGTTCGTACAGGTACCTATCAGTCCCTGGTTAAGCTCAACACCTTCTACCTCTGCCACTGTTTTAACGTTATCAACATGATGGGGAGCAGCAACAAGCGGGACAATCTTTTCCAGGTCAATTGAGATCTCTTCGGCATAAACTGCATCCTGATCCGCCCAGATGCCGTTAGGAAATTTATTAGAGCCGGATCTATTGGTAGTTGAGGACCTGGAGGCGGAATCAATGCCGGGGGAAACTTTTGAAGAAGATCCATTTAATGATAATTCTTCATAGAATCTATTCAGGATCTCATCCCGGGGGAATACTGCATTTTTTGCTCCCATCTCCGAGGCCAGGTTTGCAAGGGTCATACGATCGGATATGTTAAGTGAGCTCAAACCATCTCCATGGAACTCGATGGACCGGTAATTGGCTCCGGCCGATCCGATCAATCCTATTATCCACAATGAAAGGTCTTTGGCATAGACACCATCGGGCAATTTACCACTGAGGGTGATCTTCATGCTTTCGGGTACCCTGAACCAGGTCTCTCCCCTTCTCCATAATCCAGCGGCCTCGGTCCGGTCAATGCCTGCAGCCAGCGCATTAAAAGCTCCAGCGGTGCAGGTATGACTGTCTGAGCCGACAATAATCATCCCCGGTTCGGCATGATACGACATGATCTGGTGGCAAATGCCCTTCCCGGCGTCGTAAAATTTATCTATTCCCTGTTCCCTTACAAAGTCACGAACAGCCTGGTAATCAGTTGCGAGTTTTGCATTTGTCGGCGGGGCATTGTGGTCCAGAACAATGAGAAGCTGATCTGCATCGGCCAGCATCTCACCATTCATTTTCTCAAAGGTCTTTCGAATACTTGCCGAATTATCATGCGACAATACAAGGTCAGGTTTTTTGAACACTATGGTACCCTGGACTGCCCCGAGTATTTTCTCAACAAAAGTTTTTCCCATTTTTATCAGTGGTGTATTGTAACCGGAATAACTCCGGGCTAAGTACTTGATTTAAAAAAGTCCTCCATTCTGGTAGATCTCCATCTGTACCTCGGAAAAAGGACTGGCGGTAACAGCTTTCTTATTCCTGTTATTTCGGATCTCTCCGGTTTTAATATTTAGGTATACCTCATCCCCATCCTGGAGATCCAGATCCGGTATCATTTCAGCGCTCAGAATAGGAAATGCGGCATTTATGGCATTGCGCTCATAAATAGAACCAAAGGATTCGGCAACAATGCAGGAAACGCCCAATGAGACAAAACAATCCACCGCCTGCTGCCTGGAGCTTCCGGCCCCGAAATTCTTGCCGGTAAAAATGATGTCTCCACTCTGGACTTCAGTGGCAAAAGACTCGTATCCTTTAAGATTCCCCATGGCATATTGACCCATTTCTGCAATATCAGTGATGGTAAGATGCCTGTTATGAAAAATCATATCCGTGTCAATATCATCTTGTTTGATAAACCATGCCCTGCCGGTAAATTCTGTCACTCTCAAAGAGACAGCAGATTTCTTTTTACCTGCTTTCGTTTCATTGGATCCCTGACCGGATGATTTAGCTGGGATGACGAGAGCTTCTTCCGCTTCATAGTTCGCCGCTTCCCAGGCCTCAATTTCGTGATCTTCAATCTTTCCTTCCGGAATCAGATCAGGCGATGTAATAAATCCTGCTACAGCAGATGCAGCAGCAATTTCGGGTGATGCAAGATATACTTCCCCCTGACCCTGCTTTCCCGGAAAATTCCTGTTTCCGGTACTAACGGTAACTTCTCCCGGACCGTTTTGTCCCACCTGTCCCGCAGCACAACCTGCACATCCCGGATTGGATAAAAGGGCACCCGCATCTTTAAAGATTTTTATGAGTCCCTCGTCAAGACAAAGGTTCCATATCATGTCAGTACCCGGTACAATCTTAAGGACCAGTCCAAGGGCTACTTTCCTGTTTGTCAGAACTTCTGCTGCAGCCCTCATATCTTCCATCCTTCCATTGGTACAGCTCCCGATAAATACCGAATCGATCTTTATTCCTTTTACTTCTTCCAGCGAAACTGCATCATGGGGTTTTCCGGGACGGGACACCATGGTTGAAAAATCGGATACATCAAGTTCAATCTCATCCGCATACTCTGCATCAGGATCCGAAACAATATGTTCGATCTTCCGGGCAATCCTTGCCTCGCAGTAGTCGATGACCTCTTTATTAGGAGGAATCAGGATGGTCAAAGCCCCCATCTCTGTTGCCATTGAGGCAATTGTAATGCGTTTATCGAGGGAGAGGGAATCAATTTCTTCACCGTACAATTCAACAGCCTTGCCAAGAAATGTATTTGCACCGAAACGGGACAGCAGGTTCAGTACCATATCTTTGGCCGATACACCATCGGGAATCTTACCCTTCAGCGTCAGCTTTACCGTTTCAGGTACCTTGAACCATACTTTTCCCTTACTCCAGGCTGCGGCAATATCCTTATCTCCCATCCCCTGTCCGAAGGCCCCTATGGCACCCAGGATATTGGCATGAGAATCGGTTGAAACCGCCGTAGCCCCGGGGTAAACGAGTCCCTCTTCAATCATGAGATGGGTACCTATTCCCCGGTTAATGTCGTATACTTTTATACCATGTTCACTTGCGAACTGCCGGCAAATATGCTGGTTGGCTGCATATTTCTGGTCGGATCCGGTGGGATTGCAGTCGAAGGTGAAGTAGGTCCTGCCCGCATCATCAATATCCAGATTATTATCCCTGATATTTTTAACCACATTTGCTCCTCCGAAATCCCGCGCCACTCGAGCATCAATTTCCACATCGAGGATATCCCCTGGTTTTGCCTGATCCGTATTGCTGTGACCGGCAAGAATCTTTTCAATAATTGTCATACTGCAAAATTACAATTAGGTGCGGCAAAGATTATGTTGGAAAACACTCCGCGCCGGCAATTTTTTAAAATGCTATTTTTACGGTACAAGAGCGTCATGGCAGGAACCACCAAATCAAACATCTGGAAACTCTACGGGATCAAGATCTCCAAGTGGTTCATGCTCTACATGCCGTATGTGGTGCCTTTTTATACCTCGAACAATCTGGATATGCAGCAGATAATGACCCTGCAGGCTGTATATTCTGTAGCGATTGTGACACTTGAGATCCCATCGGGTTATTTTGCGGATGTTATCGGAAGGAGGCGCACATTGATCCTTGGTACAATACTAGGTACCATTGGATTTACCATTTACAGTTTCTCCTATGGATTTCTTGGTTTTCTTCTGGCTGAGCTGGTGCTGGGATTTGGACAGAGCTTTATTTCAGGGGCTGATTCGGCCATGCTATATGATTCTCTGCTTGATAATAAAAAGGAGAAAGATTACATGAAATACGAGGGCAGAATGGTTTCCATTGGGAATATTGCAGAGGCGTGTGCCGGGATTGTTGGGGGACTGATTGCCCTGATCAGTCTCAGACATAATTTATATGGGCAGGCAGTGCTTGCTTTTCTTGCCATCCCGGCTGCCATTATGCTTGTCGAACCTGCTCAGCATGAACGCCTTAAAACATTCACATTCCGGACCATACTCAACGTGGTCAGGGATTCACTCTTTGTAAACAAACAACTGAGAACTAATATTTTTCTGTCGGCTGCGATTGGGACAGCCACACTAACCATGGCCTGGTTTGCCCAGCCATATTTTGAGCATGTGGGACTCCCCCTTACCCTTTACGGCTTACTGTGGACATTGCTAAACCTGGTCGTGGGAATCGCAGCTTTGGCAGCATATCGGGTTGAGACCCGTGTGGGACCTAAACGGACCGTGCTTGCGATTGCAGTGCTGATACCTGTTGGGTACTTGCTGCTGGGGATGATGGAATCCATGTGGGCCCTCAGCATCCTGTTCTTCTTTTATATCGTCCGTGGTATTGCCACTCCTGTTCTGAAGGATTACATCCACAGACTGACAGCATCGAACGTGAGGGCAACGGTACTATCTGTTCGTAATTTTATTATCCGGCTCTGTTTTGTACTTGTGGCACCAGCCATGGGATATATGACCGATAATATCGGATTGCAGACAGCACTTTTGTTTGGG
Source organism: Bacteroides sp. (assembly GCA_011053095.1). Taxonomy (GTDB): domain Bacteria; phylum Bacteroidota; class Bacteroidia; order Bacteroidales; family SM23-62; genus SM23-62. Next base: position 2,788 of record DRHS01000286.1, on the reverse strand, counting down.
GGGACAGTTTTTCTTGTTCTGGGACTTCTGTTTGGACTGCTATTCTGGAAATACAGCCCAAAATAAACTTATCAGATTTCAATGCTCTGCATATCGAAGGCAAACCTTACATTTTCAGGGAGTTCCGGTTCGAGGATGGCGGTGGGTTCCATCATATGGGAGACATGGGTGAGATAAGCTTGTCCGGGTCCGACTTCACGTATCACAGCCAGGGCTTGTTCCAGGTTATAATGTGATATATGTTCTTTTTTTCGAAGAGCACAGATTGCAAAATGGCCAACTCCACGAATTTTGTTTAACTCTTCAGGTGAGATCGAATTGGTGTCGGTCAGATATGCAAAGTCCCCCACCCTGTACCCGAGAACAGGGAGCCTGTAATGCAATGCCCTGATAGGAATAATAACCGTACTGTTTATCTTAAATGGGTCGAGACCGATCTTATGATAATTCACCTGTGGGATGCCGGGATATTTTCGCTCTGCAAAAATATAGGGAAAGGAATGATGCAATGCACGAAGCACCCTCTCTTCCCCGTAGAGTTCCATTGGTTTTTTCTGGATATAATTGTAGGCCCGGACATCATCTAGTCCCGCGACATGGTCCCTGTGCTCATGTGTATAAAGGATGGCATCAAGGTGATCCACCCTGGTACGGAGCATCTGCTGCCTGAAATCGGGACCTGTATCGATAAGGATGTTGGTTTTATCATCCTCAAGGAGGACTGAAGACCTGAGACGTTTGTCTTTTGGGTCTTCAGACAGGCATGTGGGACAGGTGCAGGCGATTACCGGTACGCCCTGTGAAGTCCCTGTTCCTAAAAATGTAATTTTCATATGCAGGACGCATGAAATTAATAATTATTTGCTGAGGTTCCCATTTTCTTGTTCAAAAGGGTAAATTTACATTAAAACCGGATTCCTGAAATGCCTGCAGAACTATACCTGATTCCCGTCACACTGGGTGACTCCCCAGTGAGTCATGTAATTCCCGGTTTTCCCCTTGAGATAATCAATAAGCTGGAACATTTTGTGGTTGAGGATCTGCGTTCCGCAAGAAGATACCTCAGAAAAGCAGGATATAAGGCCCTTTTTGATGATACGGAATTTTACCTCTTAAATGAGCACAGCAAAGATGAAGAATTGGGTGAAATCATAGAGGTTCTGGCCGGGGGAAACTCCATGGGAATACTATCGGAGGCCGGTGTACCTGCCGTTGCTGATCCTGGTGCAGAACTGGTGGCCCTTGCGCATAAAAGAGGCATCAGGGTAATACCTTTGGTAGGACCTTCTTCTATCCTGATGGCCTTGATGGGCTCCGGAATGAACGGCCAATCTTTTTGCTTCCATGGGTATCTGCCGGTAAAAAATCCTCAAAGGCAGAACCGGATCAGGCAGATTGAACGTGTTGCATTGGAGAGCAGCCAGACACAGATCTTCATGGAAACACCCTACCGGAACAACAGTCTGCTGGAAGATATCCTGGGCTGCTGCAGGGAGGATACTCTCTTATGTGTTGCAGCTGATATTAGTCTTAAGACTGAATTTATAAAAACAAAAGCCGTCCGTGAATGGAAAAAGGATATCCCCAACCTTCACAAACGGCCTGCAGTTTTTTTGTTAAACAGGATGTAGCAGCTGCCCGCTAATTTCCGGTCACAACATTATAAATTTTAATATCAAATACCAGGGTCTGATAAGCAGGAATCTGTCCCTGGGCATACGGACCATACCCAAGCTGGTAAGGAATAATAAAGGTAAACTCAGCTCCTTTCCGCATCAGTCTCAGTGCTTCATCCCAGGCCGGGATATAACCAGTGGCCGGCATTTCCAATGACATCAACCCTGTTCCCAGGTTGGAGTCAAAAACCCGCCCATCGAGAAAATATCCTGTATACCACAATTCAACCAGGTTACCGTCGGAAATCAATTCTCCATCGCCAGCGGAGTCTATGGAATAATACAATCCGGATTCGGAGACATGAAAGCTATCTGTTTCATGTTCTGCAATAAAGGAAGCGATCATGGTATCCTGGAATGCAACCGGATCGTCAAAAGTGTTAACCAGGTCAACGGTATAAATATGTGTTGAATAGGGCCCGGAGGAACCAATGGTTTGTGCTCCAAAACCATTTATTGAGGAAGGCATAATCATTTCTGATTTCCCACCTTCTTTCATCATGGGTAAACCCTCATCCAGTCCCGGGATACCAGAACTGCCAATCTGGACCCGAATGGGACCATAAATCTTTTGCGAATCGAAGACATCATTTTTGATGGCCAATTCTTCATTACTTGTATAAATGAGTGTGCCATCAAGAAGCACAGCTGTATATTCAAAATCAGCAATGTATGTGTCCGCCGCTTCTCTTCCGGTTCCTTCACTTAATTCTATATAATAGAGGCCGGATGCAGTTGGCTCCTGCGTTATATTATTATCTTCAATATACGCCTGTAATTGCCTTAATTCCTGATCTTTAGCTGCCTGGCCGTCATCCTCTTTTTTGCAACCCTGAAAAACGAGTGCAAGTAATACCAGGATGTATCCTGCTTTCAATAATATCTTTCTCTTCATAATTCAAACGATGTTTAAAACAACCTAAAGGTTGCGTTTGATCCAATAACGAAGGATCTGAATAAAAATTATACTGAACTATCAGCTTCCAGTAATTCAACTTCATATATAATAATTGCTCTTGCAGGAATACGTACCTCATCACCCAGAAGTCCATAGGCAAGATACGGCGGTATAATAAACCTTGCCTTCTCACCCAGTCGCATTAATTCCGTTC
>DRHS01000285.1 GCA_011053095.1 Bacteroides sp. | reverse complement strand
GGTGTCGAACATCAGGTTGAACTGCCTTACTTCAGTCCAGTTCCTCGAACCTGATTCAGGATCAGCTATCTCACAGTCCACAATTATCTGCCGTAACTCTTCCAGGTTATCATCTTCGAGGGCCTTAATAAACCTGGCGTATACTTTATTTATTTTTTCCTGATTTGCAATAACCCGTGGATTCGTTTCAACGAACTTTTCTTTGTCAAATGAGTCCCCGAATCTTTTGGCGGCTTTGTCCACCTCCTTATCAATCTTTCCCCTTAGCTTGTCCAGATAGTCTTCCACCAACTGATCGGCTCTGTAACGCTTTTTTGAATCCTTGTTGTCGATGAGCGGATCGTTAAAAGCATCGACATGGCCGGAAGCTTTCCATATATCCGGATGCATGAAGATGGCCGAGTCAATACCAACTATATTTTCATTCAGGTTCACCATGGCATCCCACCAGTATCTCCGAATATTGTTCTTGAGCTCCACCCCGTTCTGTCCGTAATCATAAACTGCACTTAATCCATCATATATCTCACTAGAAGGAAAAACGAATCCGTATTCCTTAGAATGTGCAATGATCTTTTTAAATAGGTCTTCCTGGGCCATAATTAAAAGAAAAATTGATTTATTACAGTGCCACAAAAGTAAAGAAAATTATCACTTCAAGGCAGATTTCCAGAAGCTTCTGACATGTATCATAAGGATTTGCTGACAGCCTTATTATATTTGTATTCAGATTGTATTCACCCAATGAAGAAAAAGGTTGATTTCCTGGTAATGGGATCCGGTCTCGCCGGACTCAGTTTTGCGCTGAAAGTTGCAGAACATGGAAAGGTTTGTATTGTGACAAAATCACAAATAGAAGAAACCAATACCCAGTATGCCCAGGGCGGTATTGCGGCTGTAACCAATGAGCCGGATTCTTATGAGAAGCATATTTCAGATACCTTGATCGCAGGGGATGGACTGTGCAATGAAGATGTGGTCCGGCAGTTGGTTAAAGATGCCCCTGCGCAGATTGAGGAATTGATTCGATGGGGTGCGAGCTTTGATAAAAAATCGAATGGTGATTTTGACCTTGCGAGGGAAGGTGGACACTCGGAAAGCCGCATCCTCCATCATAAGGACAACACCGGTTCTGAAATTCAGAAAAAACTCAGCGACCGTGTCAGGGGACATAAAAACATTGAAATTCTTGAAGAGCATTTCGCTGTGGATCTGATTACACAGCATCACCTGGGGATGCTGGTTAAACGATATAGCATGGATATCAGGTGTTTCGGTGCATATGTCCTGGATCTTAACCGGGATGTAGTAATTACGATACTTGCTAAAACAACTATGATCGCTACCGGGGGAATAGGTAATTTGTATCATACCACTACAAATCCTCCTGTCGCTACAGGTGACGGAATTGCTATGGTTTACCGGGCAAAAGGGATCATTGAAAATATGGAATTCGTACAGTTTCACCCGACCTCTCTATATAATCCGGGTGAATATCCTTCTTTTCTTATTTCCGAGGCACTAAGAGGCTTTGGTGCGATTCTTAAAACCAATGACGGCAATGAATTCATGCAGAAATACGACGAACGGAAAAGCCTTGCACCCCGGGATATCGTAGCAAGGGCCATTGATAATGAGATGAAAGTTAGAGGGGATGATTTTGTGTACCTCGATGCCACCCAACTTGAGGAGGAAAACCTGAAATTCCATTTTCCGAACATATACGAAAAATGTCTCAGCATAGGAGTTGATATCAGCAGGGACCCCATCCCTGTTGTACCGGCAGCTCACTATATCTGCGGTGGGATAATAGTTGATGTATGCGGTCGTACCTGGATCAACCACCTGTATGCAGCCGGAGAAGTTTCCAGTACGGGACTTCATGGAGCCAACCGGCTTGCCTCCAATTCTCTCATAGAGGCAATTGTATATGCAGACAGGGCCGCCGTGGCTGCGATTGAAGAAATTGGAAAGGTCAAGATACAGGAGAATATTCCAGACTGGGATTACGAAGGAACCTCCCATCCGGAGGAAATGGTTCTTATAACCCAGAATTTTAAGGAGATGCAGCAGATCATGAGTAATTATGTGGGGATCGTCCGTTCTGATCTCAGGCTGAACCGGGCGCTTGTCCGGCTTGAAATCATATTTGGGGAAACCGAAGCATTGTATAAAAAATCAACCCTTTCCAAGTACTTATGTGAACTTCGGAATATGATCAATGCCGGATACCTGATCATTAAGATGGCGCAGGACCGGAAGGAAAGCAGGGGCTTACACTACAATACTGACTATCCCGACAAAGCCAACCTGGATCTTCTTACTTGAAATTTGCTGCTGAAGGGATTGTTAGCACGGCGCTGACATCTTTGCAGTAGCAAATCTGAAAGGCGCCTCATCAAACAATCCCTTCAGCGTACAGGTAAATTTCTATTCAGGTAATGAAGAATATCGTTCTCCGATGTAATTCAGGATATTTTCGATTTCGGAGACCTCAAGAGCAGTGACAAGTTTGAGACGGGTTTCCTTGAAGTCGGGAAGTCCCTTGAAATAATTGCTAAAATGCCTTCGCATCTCCAGGATTCCCCTGGGTTCCCCCTTCCATTCCAGTGATTTATAAAAATGAGTTCTTGCCAGGGAAAGTTTTTCAGCCAGGTCGGGTGGGGGCAGGATCTCGCCGGTCTTTAAAAAATGACTGATATCGCGAAAAATCCATGGACGACCGACTGTAGCTCTTCCGATCATGATGGCATCAACTCCATAATCATTGAATCGTTGGGCTGCTATCTCCGGTCCCGTAATATCTCCGTTGCCAATAATTGGGATCTCAATGTCCGGATGGTTTTTCACTTCACCGATCAATGACCAGTCCGCCGTTCCCTTATACAGCTGTGCTCCTGTCCGGCCATGGATGGCTAATGCCTTGATACCGACATCCTGTAACCTGAGGGCCACTTCCACAATGTTTTTATTAGCATCCTCCCATCCCAGCCTTGTCTTCACGGTAACAGGCAGGGATGTTGCCCTGACAATGGCTGCCGTCATTTCAATCATCAGGGGAATATCACGCATCATTCCTGCACCCGCACCCCGCTTCGCAATTTTACGGACCGGGCACCCGAAATTAATATCAATAAGTTCAGGATTTGATTTTTCAGCAATCCGTGTTGACTCAACCATGGGTTCGATCAGGTGGCCATAGAGCTGTATCCCGATTGGTCTTTCATAATCGAAAATCTCCAGCTTTTTAACAGATTTTGCTCCCTTGCGTATGAGTCCATCGCTGGAAATAAATTCCGTGTACATCAGATCTGCCCCGTATTGTTTACAGATATACCGGAACGGAGGATCCGTAAGGTCTTCCATTGGTGCCAGCAGGAGAGGCTGTCCTTCTATTTCAAGATTACCGATCTTAAGCAAAATCGAGATTTACAGATATTGGCACAAATTTATTAATTTCAGCCCAATGGCATACGGTTTCTTTTTTACGGCCCGACCTTTCACCAAAATCCTACTGGTATTATTCCTGATGGTAACCTGCTATCTGATATTTTTCGGGTTAGGTATCCTTCTTGCTTGGCCTCTGTATAAGGTGTCCCCCCAGGAGGCGATTTCTATTCTTGAAAGCCGGGATATCGCAGAGCATTTAAGCATGCTTAAGTACCTGCAGGTCCTTTATTCTGTGGGACTCTTCCTTATTCCCGCACTGCTGACGGGATTTCTGATCCAAAAAAATTCATGGGATTACCTGCAGGCAAACCAGCCACTAAATATCTCAATTGTCATACTGGTTGTACTGTTGCTTGTAGCTTCAATTCCCTGGATTAATTACGTTGGATTCCTCAACGAAAAGCTGTTACTTCCAGAACGCTGGAGCGAATGGATGGACAGAATCAGGCAAAATGATGAGAATTCCTGGGAGTTAATGAAATCTTATCTGGCCGCAGAGAATATATGGGGACTCCTTTTTAATCTCTTTATGATAGCCCTTATTCCGGCAGTTGGAGAAGAGTTTCTTTTCAGGGGAATATTGCAAAGGATTTTTTCGGAATGGTTCCGAAATGGCCATATTGCAGTACTGCTCAGCGCAGTTCTTTTCAGTCTTGCTCATTACCAATTCATGGGTTTTATCCCCAGAATCCTTCTTGGCGCTTTGTTCGGCTATATTTTTCTTTGGACAAGCAATATCTGGCTGCCTGTAATTGCGCATTTTGTCAATAATGCAGCAGGTGTTATTTATTACTATTTATACCTGCAGGATAAACTGGGTACAGATCCTCAGCAGATCGGAATGCAGAAGAATCCCATTCTCTTCATCCTGGGAAGCGTATCACTTACTTTGATAGGACTTTTGGTAATCCGTCAATGGGGGAAGGACTCAGCTAATTCCCATCTGACGTGAACTGAAAAGGTTTTCTTCGTTTAGCTCATTTTTCCGATAAAAATACACAAGGCCATACTCCGCTGCTTTCTCCCTACGAAGGTCATCCGGGAGATCCTTAAATGATTCCTCTACTTCATTCCAGACATAGACAATAATACTGTCGGCCGTGGGACGAAGATCTGAAAGCTCTTTTAATGCCCTGTTATTTACAAGCTGAAGATTTTTTTGGTTAGTATATGCTTCAAGGAATTTTTCATATCGCACCTTAACGACAGCTATCGTTGGATTTGTGATGGGAGTCATGCCCTTTCGCATACGCTGTGTCTCACCATCGATTAGTTTTCCGCCCCAGGTAATGACTTCTTCCTCCGTGTTCAGAGGAGGTAGCTTTTTAGAGTAACCATTCAATTTATAATAATCAAGAATGGTTCCCGAAATTTCCCCACGCTGGATTGACATATTGACAACCTGAATAAAATGGGAGATATACAATTTGGCTTTTTTTTGCAGGTCGTGATAATCCTTATTCCGTTCTATCTGTCTTATAAAAGCGGATTTTTGATGGATAATTTTTTTCTCGAAGCCAGGCAAAAAAGATCCGACTTTATGGTACGTACTCTGTGAAAAAGCAAGTTTAAATGGAGGAGTCTCTTTCCCTTTATGGTACGCTTTTAACAATGCCTTGTGTCTTGCATTGTCCGTATTGGGGAGTCGTCTGTACGGCATACTGTTAAAAAAACTGTTAGTGGACTGTTAATAAATTAAGGGTTAACTGCGAAGGTATGAAATTATTAACAACACGCAAGGGCATTCGTACTTTTTTGACCAAGGAGAAATCTATAGTCTAAATATTATTAAATCAAGGCTATACATTTTTATTGATTCTGTAAATATCCTGGCATTGTAGCTCAATTGTTAATAAGTCTCAAGGCCCCGAAGAATTTAATTCCTTGAATTATAGCTGTTTTATGTGATTTAGGTAACAGGGCCTGCTCAATGACATTTGGAGAACCGGTTATTACTTTTAAATTCGGGAATTATTACCAAATCAATTCGAGATGTTTAAAGCTGAAATTTACGCCAACAGGAGAAATGAGTTAAGGAAACATTTTAAAGGGGGACTTGCCCTGTTTCTGTCAAATAATGAATCTCCCATGAACTATCCTGACAATACCTATCATTATCGGCAGGATAGTAATTTTCTATATTTCTTTGGGCTGGACCAACCGGGTCCTGGCGGTGTTATTGATTTTGATTCCGGGGAGGATATCCTTTTCGGGGATGATGTAGGAATTGATTCTATCATCTGGATGGGACATCTCCCTACAATGAAATCACTGGGGGAAAAGGTCGGAGTAAAGAATGTACAGCCTAAAAAAGGGCTTGCGGATTATATCAGGGGAGCGGTACAAAAAGGACGTAAGGTACACTACCTTCCAATCTACCGGCATGACAAATTACTCGAAATTGAGGCTCTTACAGGAACACCTCACAAGGAGGTTTCAGCGAATCCATCCGTTGAATTGATTAAAGGTGTTGTGGCTCTGCGTGAAGTGAAGGAAACCGTTGAGATTGAGGAGATAGAGAAGGCGGTTGATATAAGCTATGAAATGCATACAACATCAATGAAAATGGCGTATCCCGGAATCTACGAAAAGGAAATTGCCGGACGCATTGAAGGGATTGCAATGAGTAATGGAACCAGTGCCGCATTTCCGATAATTCTTACTACGAACGGGCAGACCCTGCATAACCATTACCATGGTAATATGCTTGAAGAGGGCCGGATGATGGTAACAGATGCCGGGGCTGAAACCGAGAATCACTATGCAGGTGATATTACACGTACAGTGCCGGTCGGAGGGAAATTTAATCAACGACAAAAGGAAATTTATGAGATCGTTCTTGAGACTATCAACTGGTCTACTCAACAGGTAAAGCCCGGGATACTGAACCGGGAAATCCACCTGGGAGCTGCGAAGGTTATCGCCTCGGGATTAAAGGAACTCGGACTGATGAAAGGGGATATAGATGAGGCAGTTGCTGCCGGGGCTCATGCTTTGTTTTTTCCGCATGGACTGGGACATATGATGGGTCTGGATGTACACGATATGGAAGACCTTGGAGAGGACTATGTGGGTTACAATGAAACAATAAAACGCAGCACTCAGTTCGGAACTGCTTTCCTGAGATTGGGAAAAGAACTTCAATCTGGCTATGTAATAACCATTGAACCCGGGATTTATTTCATACCGGTCCTGATCGATAAATGGAGGAGTGAAGGAAAGTTTGCCGATTTCATCAACTACGACCTGTCTCT
>DRHS01000284.1 GCA_011053095.1 Bacteroides sp. | reverse complement strand
TCATACAAGTGCAATTGCAGATTATATAATTCCGTTCAGTGCGGCACTGGAAAGAGATAATTTTTATGCCACACAGTTCCATCCTGAAAAGAGCGGATCTGTGGGAGAAATAATTTTACAAAGTTTTTTAGAGCTATGATTGAACTGATACCCGCCATAGATATTATTGACGGTAATTGCGTTCGGCTTACCCAGGGAAAATACGATCAGAAGAAGGTGTATTCCAGCAGGCCGGAGGAGATTGCCAAAGAGTTTGAAGCTATGGGGCTCAAACGACTGCACCTGGTGGATCTGGACGGGGCAAGGGTGGGACATGTAATTAACCTCGGTATTCTTGAGAAAATTGCAGAACAAACTTCTCTCGAGGTAGATTTTGGAGGAGGCGTAAAGACCAATGAGGATATCCGGCAGGTACTGGATGCAGGGGCTGGCATGGTCACTGCCGGCAGTATCGCAGTTAAGGATCCGGGCCTGGTCGGGGACTGGATCCGGGAATATGGACCCGATACCATAATTCTTGGAGCAGATGTTCGGCAGGGGTTGATATCCATACATGGATGGCAGGAGGATACATCCCTGGGAGTCCTGCAATTCATTCAAAATTATTTGGCCACCGGGATACAGAAGGTAATCTGTACAGATATAGCTACAGACGGAATGCTTGAAGGTCCCTCGATGGATCTTTACAGGGAGCTGAGGAAAAGTTTCCCTGAAATGAAGCTAATCGCCAGTGGTGGAGTTTCCGGCATGCAGGATATTTTAGATCTTGAGGAGATAGGTATAAATGGGGTAATATTCGGGAAGGCCTATTATGAAGGGAGAATTACAGAGGATGATATTGTAAACTTTTTGAAATCAAGCTGATATGTTGGCTAAAAGAATCATACCCTGTCTCGATATTCGAGACGGACAAACGGTGAAAGGAATAAATTTTCTGGATATCAGGGAGGTTGGAGATCCCGTTGAAATGGGAGCTGAATATGCGAGGGCCGGAGCCGATGAACTTGTCTATCTTGACATAACAGCAACACATGAAGGAAGAAACCTGTTTGCTGATCTTGTACGACGGATTGCAGCGAATGTGAATATTCCCTTTACCGTAGGCGGGGGCATACGGGATATTAAAGACGTAGATCCACTTCTTTCAGCGGGAGCGGATAAGGTAACCGTTAATTCAGCAGCAGTAAAGGATCCGGAGCTCATCAGCAGGATTGCAGGTTCATATGGTAGCCAGTTCGTTGTTGTGGCAATTGATGCATGTTTTGAGCAAGGGGACTGGTTTGTATATGTGAACGGAGGCAGGATACGGACCCGAAGAAAATTATTTGAATGGGCCAGGGAGGCTGAGGATAGGGGAGCAGGAGAGATTATGTTTACATCCATGAACCACGATGGCACCAAGAATGGTTATGCCAATCAGGCTACCGGAAAGGTTTCAGAGGAACTGGGCATTCCGGTGATCGCATCAGGAGGTGCGGGCAAGATGAACCATTTTGTAGATGTTTTTACAAGCGGAAAGGCAGATGCCGCGCTGGCTGCCTCAGTTTTTCATTTTCGTGAGATCGGAATAAGTGACCTGAAAGATCACCTGAAAGAACATAATATACCAATACGATAAACGCTTAATAATATGGCTTTGAACTTTGAAAAATTAGGAGGGATACTACCCGCCATTATCCAGGATTCGGATACCAACGAAGTGCTGATGCTTGGTTTTGTGAACCAGGAATCTTATGATAAAACCATTGCTGAAGGAAAGGTGTGTTTCTATTCCAGGACCAAAGAAAGATTATGGACCAAAGGCGAGGAGAGTGGTAATTTTCTGAATGTCGTCGAAATAACTGAGGATTGTGACCATGATACCCTGCTGATAAGGGTTGAACCTGTGGGACCGGTGTGCCATACAGGCGAAAGAACATGTTTTGGAGAAGCATCCGGGCCCGGACTTTCTTTTCTAACAAAGCTTCAGAATCTGCTGAAGACAAGGAAAAAAGAACTCCCGGAGGGGTCATATACATCAAAGTTGTTTAAGGCCGGTGTAAACAGGATTGCCAAGAAACTTGGAGAAGAGGCTATCGAGCTGGTTATTGAGGCAAAAGATGATGATGACAGTCTGTTTCTGAACGAGGCTGCAGATCTTCTGTTTCATATGATGATTTTGCTGGTCGACAGGGGATATGAACTTGAGGATGTTACCAGGATCCTTGAAGAAAGACATTAAAGGCAGATACCTACTACCATTACATCATCGATTTGCTCCTGGTCACCGGTCCAGTCCACCAAGGTCCGGTCCAGTATACTCATTTGCTC
>DRHS01000283.1 GCA_011053095.1 Bacteroides sp. | reverse complement strand
GTCCAGTACATCCTCCTTGCAGCGGCGCTCGATATGTACCCGAATTTCACCGGATGTATTCAGTTCCGCCTCACGTATTGCCGAGGTGATGCGGTCCTTCTCTTCTTTTGTAAAAAATTGTGATGGCTGCATGGCTAAAATTCTACAATAGGTGGTGTCTCTGTTCCTTCTACTGCTTCAAAGTAGACTTTCTGGTCGAAGCCGAATATAGAAGCTGCAATTAGGGCCGGGAACTTTCGGATGAGTGTGTTGTAGCTCCTGGTAGCCTCATTGAATTTCCGGCGTTCAACCGCAATCCGGTTTTCTGTGCCTTCAAGCTGTGCCTGAAGATCAAGGAAACCCTGGTTGGCTTTAAGGTCAGGATACCGCTCCACTACAACCATAAGCCTGGATAGAGCCGAACTCAGTCCCTCCTGAGCTGCCTGGAATTGCTGGATAGCTGCCGGGTTTAGATTTGTGGGATCAATGGTAACACTGGTTGCTTTAGATCTTGCTTCGATAACGCCTGTAAGGGTTTCCTGTTCAAAGTCGGCATAACCTTTTACCGTGTTGACAAGGTTTGGAATAAGATCAGCTCTTCGCTGGTATGCATTCTCTACCTGGGCCCACTGGGCAGTCACCGTTTCTTCCAGGGAAACCATCCGGTTATAACCGCAGGATGAAAGCAATGGAATTATACCTGCCAGCAACAGCAGATGAAGGAATTGTCTTCTTTTGATTTTCATGGTTATTTATTGTTTTAAAAGGATTTTTTATAAAGATACATCGGATTTTACTACTACAAAATATGATCCATACCCAAGATTTGTTGTATAATATAAATCTTGACATGATTTAATCTTAAATTTGCCCCAAATCATGTAAAAATGACAGATCAAGAATTCAGGAAGCAGATAGTAGAAGGTATACCCGGTACACTTCCATCTCCTAAGACATATGATCCAGCTATAAACCATGCACCTAAGAGAATGGATCTCCTGAGCCCGGAAGAAAAGAAACTTGCACTAAGAAATGCACTCAGGTATATCCCTGTTCAGCATCACGAAATACTTGCCACTGAATTTGCAAGGGAACTTGCCCAATACGGAAGGATTTATATGTACAGGTATCGTCCTGAATATAAGATATATGCAAGGGATATTAATGCATATCCCCATCGTTCAAAGCAGGCTGCAGCCATTATGATGATGCTTAGCAACAACCTGGATGAAGAGCTTGCCCAGCATCCCCATGAATTGATCACATACGGGGGAAATGGGGCCGTATTCCAAAACTGGTCGCAGTACAGGCTTACTATGAAATACCTGTCGGAAATGACCGACATGATGACATTAGTCCTGTACTCCGGCCATCCATTGGGATTGTTTCCATCCGATCCCGGTTCACCCCGGGTTGTGGTTACCAACGGAATGGTCATCCCGAATTATTCTTCAGGGGATGATTATGAGAGGATGCATGCCGTGGGGGTAAGCCAGTATGGGCAGATGACCGCCGGGTCGTTCATGTATATAGGTCCCCAGGGAATAGTCCACGGTACGACCATCACTGTCCTGAATGCAGGAAGGATGAAAAGCGGGAGGGAAGAGGCTGATCTTGGGGGACAGGTCTACGTCACTTCCGGACTTGGTGGAATGTCCGGAGCCCAGCCAAGGGCGACTGAGATTGCCGGAGGAATATGCATGGTGGCAGAGATCAATACCAAAGTACTGAAGACCCGGCATGAGAAGGGCTGGGTTTCAGAGGTGTTCAGTGACCTTGACGAAATGTTGATAAGGATGGAAGGAGCCAGGAAAAAGAAGGAAGCTGTTTCACTTGCATACCAGGGAAACATTGTTGATCTCTGGGAAAAGCTGGTCAGGGAAGATGTGGAGATAGAACTTGGATCTGACCAGACCTCCCTTCACAATCCCTATGCCGGGGGGTATTATCCTTCCGGCCTCTCCTTTGAGGATGCGAACAAAATGATGGTAAATGATCCAGAAGCATTCAAACAAAAAGTACAGGAATCCCTTATAAGGCAGGTTGAGGCGATCAATGTCATGTGCGCAAGAGGAATGTATTTCTGGGATTACGGAAATGCATTTCTGCTGGAAGCCGGCAGGGCAGGGGCAAATATTTTTAAAGAAGGGGGTAAATTTCGATATCCCTCTTATGTTGAGGATATTATGGGTCCGCTATTCTTCGATTACGGCTTCGGACCATTCCGCTGGGTATGTACCTCCTCCAAAGAGGAAGACCTTAAGGTTACCGATGAAATCGCAGGCAGGGTGCTCGAAGCAATGAGTAATAATTCCCCGCCCCGGATTCGCAGCCAATTGCTTGACAACCTTAAATGGATAAGGGAAGCCGGCAAAAATAATCTTGTTGTCGGGTCACAGGCTAGGATCCTGTATGCAGATGCTGAGGGAAGAGTAAAGATCGGCAGAGCATTTAACGATGCAATACGGGAGAACAAGGTGTCCGGACCGATTGTCCTCGGGCGTGACCACCATGATGTAAGCGGTACGGATTCACCATACCGTGAGACTTCAAATATTTATGACGGATCAATGTTCACCGCCGATATGGCTGTACAGAATGTCATCGGAGACTCATTCCGCGGAGCGACCTGGGTTTCTATTCACAATGGCGGAGGCGTAGGCTGGGGGGAGGTAATGAATGGGGGATTTGGCATGGTTTTGGATGGTTCCCTGGAAGCGGAGCGAAGACTTGAAAATATGTTGTTCTGGGATGTAAACAACGGGATTGCAAGAAGGAGCTGGGCCAGGAATGATGGAGCCATGTTCACCATAGAAAGGGAAATGGACAGGTTCCCGGACTTGAAAGTGACCATGCCCAGCCTCGCCGATGATAAGATTGTTGATAAGGCCATAGAAAATATTTTATGAGAGGGAAAATGATTTTGTTGATGATTTTCGGATTATCAACTGTTGTTATAAGCTCCTGTGAGGATTTACTGGGGGACCTGAATTCCGGAATTACCCGGGAAATGTTGGTGGATACATGGAAGGTCGAGGAGACACCCGGACAATATAAATCAGACGAAGAAATCTACTGGGTTGAAATATCAGAGCATCTGACCGATACAGCCAGGATAATAATATACAATTTCTACAATGTGGATGCCGATGCGGAAGCCGTCCTGAGCGGCACTACCCTCACCCTTCCACAGCAGACCATTGAAGGAGGTTATACCGTTGAGGGATCAGGTGAGATACAGGGAAACAAGGGCAACGAAATCATCTGGAGTTATTCAGTGGATGACGGAAGCGGTGTTTCAGAAAATATAACAGCCATCTTCACCAGGCTTACTTTCTGAACAACAGTTCATAGGCCCAAGCTTACTTTCTGAACAACAGTTCGTAGACGCGGCCAATTTCTTCCTCCAGTTCAGAGATGCTGATATTCCGACTTTTTCGGAGGTTTTCGTTTCCCTCAAAATATACGAGAAGTGTAGGGGCTGTAAAGATACTGTTCTGTCCCGCAATGACCGGTGAGCGCTCAATGTCGATCCAGAGAACCTTCATTTCTGGAAATTTCCTGGCGGTAAGTTCCAGAACTTTTGGTTTCAGTACCGTACATACCCGGCAATCCGGAGTCGAAAAATAACTGAGCAGTGCAGGAGATTTTTCAACCAGTTCCCTGTAATGGTCCAGGCTGCTGACGTATATCATGAGATCAGAATGAGTCGGTATTGATCATAATCAGGGCGCAATCCTTTACAACCTGGATACCCTTTTTTTTCAGGATTTCAAGCAGTTCGGGATTCTCGGCACCAGGGTTAAAAATTACCCTGCGGGGTTTGAGACCGATGATATAATCGTAGAATTCGGTCTGTTTTTTTTCGCCCATGTAAAGAAGAACTGTGTCAACATCTTCCAATTCTGGCATCCCGTCTAGGATCTCAATATGTTTAATAAATCCCGGTCGAAATCCAACTGCAACAACATCGTAACTATTCCGGTCAAGTGCTTTAACGGCTTTGCATGAATACCTGTCTGGATTCTCGGCTGCTCCGAGAACTAGCATTTTCCCCATTTTGCTGGAAGTTTTTTTCGGAATAGTCCCAAAATTAATAAATTTTAACTCAAAACCAGCAGTGCCACGGCATATGCGGATACACCCTGTTCTTCACCTACGAATCCCAACTTTTCTGTTGTGGTCGCCTTGACTGAGACGAGGTGTGTGTCAATTTTCAGAACGTCTGAAAGTGCCTTCACCATATCCGGTATGTACTTGCTTATCTTTGGTTTTTGCAGACATACTGTACTGTCTATATTTGAGATCTCATAACCATAAAAACGTATCATATTGATGGTCTTCTCGAGCAGTATTTTACTGTCTATATCACGAAATTCTTCATCAGTGTCAGGGAATTGTTTTCCTATATCACCAAGTGCCAGTGCTCCCAGCAGAGCATCACAAATGGCATGGATAAGCACGTCACCGTCGGAATGGCCGACAGGACCTTTTTCAAAAGGTACTTTAATGCCGCCAAGTATGAATTCACGTCCTTCTTCAAGACGATGTACGTCATATCCTATACCAATACGGAAACTCATAATGCTAAGATAGGGAAATAAGCAGAATCAATAAAGGATAAGAGCTTCTTGCTTTTGTTGAAGTAATTGGGGAGTCAGGCTTAAGTTTCTATATCGGGGGATTCCCAAACTCAAAGGCAAGGGTGAACCTGAGGGTGTTTGCAAGGGGATTGTTCTGTTTAACCGGAACCAGGTAGGAGAAATCCAGCGCAAATACATTGAGCCTGAGTCCGATCCCAAGTGTTACATACTTTCTGTTCCCCTTTGTCTGGTGTTCGTGAAAATACCCGGCTCTGATCGCAAACTGCTCCCTGTACCAGTATTCCGTTCCAATGCCGATCATGATCTCATTCATTTCTTCGCGAAATATACTACGGGATCCATCGTCCATCAAGACTCCGGGAGCGTCATAGAATGATTGTACCATACCGACTGGTGTCGGAACATGGGGATCCATACCATGAAGTATCGTCCAGTCCCCGGTATTATCTAGGACCGTCCTTCCAAGGGAATCCTCTGCATATATAGGGGGAGTTGGGACTAAAAGTTTATTCACATCCGCCATAAATGTGATGGTATTGTAATCATCCATCTCAACAGTAATGGCAGCGCCGAGTTTGAGGTTTATCGGGAGGAAAGCTTTATCCGATGTCTCGGTATAAGATATCTTGTTTCCCATGTTCTGCACATTTACCCCGAAGGCAAGCGTACCATCTTTATCACCCAGAACAATATCAGTATTACGGTAATAGAAGCCAAGGTCACCGGCAATGGCGACAGCAGCCTTGGAATCTGCTCCCCCGATATTGATTCCGCTGGTAAGGTCGGAACGTATGAACCGGAATACAATTCCGCCGGAAAAGCGGTCGGTCAGGAGGCGGGAATAACCTGCATCGACTGCGAATTCATTGGGGACATAAATTCCCATTGGGTCCCCATAATTATTGGTAAACACAATCTGTCCAAGGCTGAAATACCTCAGGGATCCACTGATGACCTGGTTGTCACGAAACTTATAGAAACCTGCCAGGTAGGCAAGGTTGATGTCGTTGATCAGTTTTCTCAGCCAGGGCGTATAGGAAATGGATATTCCACCGTCGCTTTCAATGAAGGGGTATTTAGCAGGATTCCAGTTCTGGGAGTTGATATCCGGTGATGTTGCAACCCCGACATCTCCAAGTGCACCGGCCCTTGAATCGGGGGTGATGGTCATAAAGGGAACGGCTGTTTGAATTGCATTTAACTGGGGACCACTGGCCAGGGAACCACCATTCTGTCCATGTGCTTTGTAACTACCTGCCAGTAAGGTGAGTGTAATAAAAAAAGCAGGAAAAAAATTTCTCTCTCCGGGTGTTTTCATATCTAAAAAGGGCGCAACAAATATAAAGTAAATTTCATATTTAACGCGGATTCTAATTTAATATTACAAGCTTTTCAAATTTTTCCGCAGAATGTCCGAGGGAGGTCCTTACTTTAACCCGGTAGATATATACTCCACGTCCGATTTTGCTACCATAATCATCACGGCCGTCCCAGTCTATAGGGCCAATTCTGTAGCCGGAACCGGTGGATTGATAATCAATTGTTTTGACAAGCTTTCCTGAAATGGTGAACACCTGTATCAGAACATCCATCTCAGCATTGGGTTGGTTATGTTCAAAAAAGAATTGCGTATGTGTGGTAAATGGGTTGGGGTAGTTCAGCACCCGGTCAAGGAGTAGGTCCTCTTCGGATCTTACTATAAAATCGATAAGCTGTTCTGATGAATTATTATATACATCCCATACCTTGACCTTCAGGCTGTGTGGACCTGCTTCCAGTTTCTTAAAGCTGTACCGGATTTTTCCGCTTTTGTATGAATCCGTATCGGATTCATAATAATCATTAAGTACAATTGTCTGGTTGGTATTCCCGTCGAGTATTGCGGTTAAATCATGCCCTATTCCGTTGCCAAGTGTGTTTATGCCGTTGCTGTCACTCACATAGGCAAGAAGGACAGGATTTTCATCGGTCATGCCGCCGAATACAAAGTTTTGGTCGTTCATAAATACATTTAGTGCCGGACCAACAACATCATTATTTACCGAATCCGCGGTTCCTCCGATGACTACATTTTCAAATGAACCATTGGCATCTTCGAGGCCATTGGTAGCATAAAAGCTTAGCTTCCCGTAATCAAAGTTGTAGGCGATGTCTTTGGGTACGATAAAGCTGAATTCAAACTTCCCGTTTGTCACCGAGGCTTTTCCTTTGTAGAGAACACGGTTCCTCAGGAAAAATGTCATCGGTGGCGCATTATCATCGTTGTTAAGGGTTGTCACGCTGTTGGCTTTATCAAATATTGTGGGGTATACAATACCATTATAAGTATTCAGGGGATTTCCCATCTCATCTTCCATAAATCCACTGACACTTACCTTGCCGAGTGCCTTCAGGGTATCGATGTTTTCAGTCACCGGTGTGCCGTTAACCGTTTCAACCCGGACCCTGTGTTTTGGATATGCCAGTTTGAGTGCAGGATCGCCAAGCAGAGTGAAGTTCCTTTTGTTTATGCCACTTCCGGTAGCATTCTTCGTCAGGCGTATAATGTCTCCCAGCCTGTAATTCCGGTTACTGGCATCTTTCTCGAAAACATATTCATAAAAATGCTCATTCAGGGCATGATTGGGTCCGGAGTAAACCAGGCGGGTGGTTGTAAGGAGTGCTATTCCCCCGCCATTGGGATTAAGAAGAACCAGTTCACCTGCCGAGGTTGCCTCCCATTCGTCGAACCTGCTAAACTCACAGGTAGCAGTCATGAACAAGGGAAGTCTTTCCGAATTTTCCCATGAAAGGACATCATCTACCCTGATAATCCTCTCATGAGCCAATCCCAGGGATCCGCCATGACCAGTATAATTAATAATAAGAGCTCCCTTCTCGATCCGCTGGCTGATGGCTTCGTTTACATCAGGGTAACGCGGACCGGATGGTGTCGAGACCTGGGTATAGGCATCGAGGTAAATTTTTTCTATAGTGAAATTGGGATAGTTGGATTCAACATACCGGGCAAGTTCATCAGCCTGTCTCATATGTATATTTCCATCCTCATCATCACCGATAAAACAGATTGAATTGCGCCAGTCTCCCATCTTATCCTTCTGATCGTATGACAGTGTTTTATTCAGCACATTCAGGGCTTCTTCGGGCGAAGAGACCGGAAAACGTCCGATACCAATATCCACCAGTCCGATGGATTCTCCCTCCCCGTCGTCAAGCAGTCCAAAGAAATCATCTGTTACGAAACTTGCCGTAGGGGAGAGGGCGTTGAGGGACTGGTATGTGGGTATGAAATTGGTATTGTTTACATCGCTCCCCTTGTTGTCATACGAACCATCGCCATACAAAAGCACGTATTTGGGCATTTCGTCCAGGGTCCCGGCCCGGTCGTAGAGCATCTTCAGGAAATCACGGATGGCAGAGACATCCCTGCTTCCCGAAGAAAATTCATTATAGATCTGCTGCGGTGTAACAACTGCTGTATCAAGTCCATCATGGTCATGCCTGTAAGCTGCAAGTGTGCGGGCATTCCGGATGAATTCAGGGTGGCTTACTACCACATAGTTTTTATTTTTCAGGGCATGAAGATTCTGATTCCCGGTGGGACCGACATCTTCCCCTTCTGTTATGGGTGTCAGATAACCTGATTCGGGAGTAAAGGCTACAAACTCCCTTATTTCCTCTGTGCCTGTTTTGAATTTCAGGCTGCTTCCCTGCAGGTTGGTTTGCATTCGCTGTGGGTGCAGGGGATCTGTAACGTCCCAGACCTCCGTTGTTGGTCCTGCTCCCTGAATGGTAAATTCAGTTATATTACCTGGTCCCATAGAAAGCCTGTCTCGAAAGATCAGGGTACCATCCGCCATTTCAAGGTTTCCCCGGGCATTCAGGGTTATGTAATTCAACCAGGCCTCGGCCGATGGGGAGTTTTTCAGGTATCTGAGTGTAATTTCAGGATTATCGGTAGCAGAAGAGAAAGTGAAATACTTTGAAGCAGCCTGGGCATGGGGACGGGTGTATGAACCTATTTCAGTTTTTGCCATAAGCAGGCTCCCTATTGAATTCCCGTCTACCGATACCTGCATGCTTGTCTGTGAATTTGCACGGCCGACAGTTTCAATCCTTGCGCGGATCCCCGTTGTCTTATCAAGTTGAGGGAATGAAAAGGGAAAGGACTGTTCTGTTACTATATCGAAATGCTCTCCATACCATTCTCTTCCCGATCTAATCAGGTTTATGTCCTCTATCTCATGGTGGACCAGGGCATCGAAGCTTGTCGATGTACTATTTACTACTCCTGCAGGTGATTGTGCATCCTGAACCTGGTTGCCCTTGCCAAGATCCGAGGTAAGGAAATAGTAGGTTCCATCTGAATATTCATGAATGGTATTATTGAAAAAATTATTCAGCGAATCGTATTTCCATTCACCCGGGCTCTGTCCGTAGAAGAGGATATGATCATTTCGGTGGACTATATTGTTTTCAACCAGGTCATCATGCCTGGGATCACTGTTCATCATTGAAAGCATGCCACCGCCGTTCCCGTATACCCGTACGTTTGCCGGATCATTGATCCCGAGATTCCGGAGCTGCTCGTGGCTCAAACGGTGAATACCATCCTCTGTTACCTTGATTTTGACCCAGTACCCGTTTGCCAGAACCGAGCGGTCGGTGTACTCACGCACCAGGGCCGGGCTGCTTTTTAATGGCCGACCCGAGGGTATAAGGGCGAGGTCAAATCCTGCAAGCATCTCAACTTTTCCGGAAGCAGGGTTCCTTCGCAAGGGGATGAAACTGACCTGGAGATATTTTTCTTTATGGAGGCTGGCTGTCCGGCTTGTTACACTGATCCTTGAAGGCAGGTCCTCCAGGTTTTTTACACCCTTAATCAATTCATAATCAGCCTCCTGGAACACAGGATTCTGGATGTGGACTTCATATCCGGAATTATTTTCTATTTTTAATACCTCATAATAATTTGGTAATAAAGTATTTAGCTTGTAATTGGCATGGCGAAAATGGAAAACATCAGTTTCTTTGTCCCCCAGACGCATACTTTGAACCGGTGTCCATTCTATGTTCCTTTTACCGGTAATCTGTTGTCCGGACAGATGGACAGGCAGAAGCAGGGTAAGAAAGGCCAGGGGGATAAGACGGATGAAGCGCAATGGGAGCATGGGCAACAAAATTAAAAAAGGTAGACTATCAACATATTTTTGAATGATTTTATACGTTTCAAATTACAACGGTTCTGAAAAGTGAATATTGCAGGGGAAATGCATAAATATTTGTTAATACTACTTCTGATTTGCGGCTTTCACCTCAAGGTGGTGGGACAGGATCCTTTTTTTTCACAATTTTTCAACAGTATCCTTTACCTTAATCCTGCCTATGCCGGCTCAGCTCATCAACCCAGGATTTCTGCAGCATACAGGAACCAGATGCCTGCCCTGGGATCGCCTTGGGTAAGCTATAATGCTTCTTATGATATGCCGGTGAAGGCGCTTCAGGGGGGACTTGGAATCAATATCATGAATGATGCACAGGGGCCATCTCTTAACCGCCTTAGTGCGGATGTCATGTATTCATATTTTCTTGCCGTAAACTCCCGCCTGACTCTAAATGCAGGCTTCCAGGCCTCATATGCACACAGGTTCTTGCAGGGTTCGGAATTAATATTTCCGGACCAGGTTACTCCCGGTGGTATCATTTACCCCTCCCGGGATGCGATAGGCAATATAAGCAAGGGGTACCCGGATTTTGCAATTGGATTTGTTGCATTTACCCGCATTGCTTATGCGGGGGTATCCCTGCATCATCTGACAACTCCGGATATGTCAATGACCAATGCCTCAAGGGTGCCTTTGCCCAGGAAGCTCACGGTTCATGGTGGAATGTACTTTTCGGTTTACGAAAGGAGACTGGGCAGGGAAGCCCTGAAACTAAATCCCAATCTTGTTTATCTGCACCAGGGTGGTTTCAGACAAATTAACTATGGACTGGACATTATATATAACAATGTTCACGCCGGAGTATGGTTCAGGCATGCCATGGATTTCACAGTCAATGCTTTTGTATTGCATATTGGTTATGAACATGAATACTTCAGGTTTGGCTATTCACATGATTTTAATGTTTATGAACCATGGAGTTCCATGCAGAACATGGGGGCACATGAATTGACATTTTTACTGAAACTTGAATATAGTGGGGGACCAAGACAAAGGTTCAGGACAATAAAGTCTCCCAAAATTTAGTTATTTTTGGGATGGAGCATGTGTTTTCATTGAAAAATTAGACTATATTTGAATATCTGTAATAGCTAAAAACTAAAATTGCCATGAGTAATAAGGTTAAATTTCTTCCTTTCGTGCTGACTATTGTATTGCTTTTTGCATCCTGCGGCAGTAAAGATCTCTCACAGACGGGCGATCATTCAACCACTACAGGGTGGGACTACAATGACCCCGATTGGGGTGGATTTGAAGTTGCGGAAGCATACGATCAGGAAACAGGTCCGGGACTCGTCTTCATTGAAGGTGGTTCATTTACAATGGGCCGTACAGAACAGGATGTGTTATACGAATGGAATAATGTCCCCCGCCGTGTTACTCTCACTTCATTCTATATGGATGAAACAGAGGTACGGAATGTAGATTACCTGGAATACCTTTATTGGCTACAGAGGGTATTTTCCGATATGCGTGATGTTTATACCAGTGCGCTGCCTGACACACTTGTCTGGCTTGATCCTATGGGATACAATGAGCCCTATGTTGAGTATTATCTCCGCCATCCGGCTTACAGTCAATATCCGGTCGTAGGAGTCAGTCATATACAGGCAAGGGATTATGCACTCTGGCGTACAGACAGGGTTAATGAAAGAGTATTGATTGATGAAGGTATACTGCTTATGGACCCGGCCGGACAGCAGGGTGCAGAGAATTTTAATACCGATGCATACCTGGCCGGCCAGTATATCGGCCTTGTTGGGGAGAACCTTCCAAGCATGCGTCCAACAAATCCTTCAGAGGGTGGCGGTGATGCCGGAACAGATCCAAGTGGTGAAGGTAGGGGAGTCAGGATGGAAGACGGTCTTTTATTCCCAAAATACAGGCTTCCGACAGAAGCTGAATGGGAATTTGCCGCACTCGGATTAATTGGAAACACATTCGAAGAAAGGCTTTGGGAAAGAAGGATTTATCCATGGAACGGGCATACTGTAAGGATGCACCCGGATGAGAACAATGCACATACAGGTGAAATGAGAGCAAATTTTGTCCGCGGCCGTGGAGACTATATGGGTATGGCCGGAGACCTTAATGATAATGCAGCCATAACTGCACCTGTATTCTCATTCTGGCCAAATGATTACGGCCTCTATTGTATGGCAGGTAATGTTAATGAGTGGGTTGCAGATGTTTACAGACCTCTTTCACATCAGGATGTTAGTGATTTCAGACCCTTCCGCGGTAATGTATTCCAAACCAACGCAAGGGACGAGACAGGAGCCTTACTCCCGAAGGACAGGTATGGAAGAATCCAGAAAAGAGATCTGGATGCAAGAGACGTTAAGGATTATACGCAAAATTACCGTCAGGCCGATTACACAGATTTTAAAGATGGGGATCTTAACTCCAGTATATATTATATGGAAAGGATGAGAGATTCAGCCACCAGCGATGCTACCGCCATGTATTCACAATACAGGACTGCTCAGGCTGAGGATATAACCTCCCTTGTAAACAATCGTGCCAGAGTATATAAGGGCGGTTCCTGGAAAGATCGCGCATACTGGCTCAGCCCTGGTTCCCGCAGATTCCTTGACGAAGCGGCAGCCTCCAGTGACCTCGGCTTCCGTTGTGCCATGACAAGGGTTGGAAGTCCAGCAGGAATGTAAGATATGATACTATAATACAGAGAAAGCCTTCCCGGTATCGGGGAGGTTTTTTTTTATCTTTACATCCAATGGAGATCTCAGAATTATATCAGGTATATCAAAAGTATCCACACATTGTTACTGATTCACGCCAGGTCAGGGAAAATACCATCTTTTTTAGCCTGCGGGGTGAGCGATTTAACGGAAACCGTTTTGCAGCCGATGCACTTAAGAAGGGATCCAGGTATGCAGTGATTGACGATCCTGAGATTGCAGATAATGAGCAGTTTATCCTTGTTAATAACTGTCTTGAGACACTCCAGGAACTGGCCGCTCACCATCGCCGGCAGCTGGATATACCGATTATTGCAATTACGGGTTCAAACGGCAAGACCACTACCAAGGAACTAATGGCTGAATTACTCTCTGCCCAGTATATTGTGAAAGCCACAGCAGGAAATCTCAATAACCATATTGGCGTACCCCTGACTCTTCTGGGGATGGATTCAACCACCGAACTGGGCATTGTCGAAATGGGAGCAAACCATGTCGGCGAAATTGCCTTTCTATGCGAGCTCACCAGGCCTGATTACGGATTGGTCACCAATGTCGGAAAAGCCCATCTCGAGGGATTTGGCAGCATTGAGGGAGTGAAACAGGCTAAAGGAGAACTGTACAGGTACCTTGGGGAGCACGGGGGACTGATTTTCAGTGATGCAGGTAATGTCATGCTGCAGGAAATGATCTCTGGCATTGATACAGGGATTGGCTATTATGGAGAATCCGAAGATGCCATATGCTCCGGTGAAATCATTTCATCCGATCCCTTTCTCTCGGTTCGCTTGAGTTTCCGGGATGCCGATGACATGGAGATCAGCACGGGACTGGTGGGCAGCTATAACCTTGAGAATATACTTGCGGCCGTGGCTGTGGGACTCCATTTCCGGATTCGCCCTCATAATATCCAGGCTGGCCTCCAGGGATGGTCCGGCAACAATATGCGCTCGGAAAGACTGGAAACGGATTCGAACATTCTCATCATGGATGCATATAATGCGAATCCCACCAGCATGATGGCTGCGTTGGAGAATTTCAGGCAGCAAAAGCATAAGCGAAAAATCCTCATTCTTGGTGATATGCTTGAACTTGGTGATACAGCTACCGACTCTCACACTGAGATCCTCGGTTATATCCCCGGGATGGATTGTGAGGAGGTTTTTCTTGTGGGACCAATTTTCAGTGAATTGCAGGTTACCGGAGATATTAAACGATTTGTGGTCGTGGATGAACTGGCCAACTGGCTGGATCAGCATCCCCTGAGAGACAGCCTCATATTACTGAAAGCTTCCCGGGGAATAGGCCTCGAGCGGTTGAAGGATAAACTGTAATAAATCTGAGGACTATGACCGGCTCAGGATAGAAAAATATCGAGTGAGGAGGGAACGGTCGGCTGAGGGTCCAGGTATTTTGAGAGAGTAGCCAAAATAACATCGGGGTGGACAGGTTTAAGCAGAAACTCTTCACAATTCATCTTCTTCATCAAGTGCTTATACTCAGGTTGATTCAATGCCGAATACGCAATTATAGGCAATCCGGCCCGGTACTTCCGTATCAGTCTTGTCGCTTCAATTCCATTCATTCCAGGCATTCGAATATCCATTATAATTAACTGAATATCAGGATATTCAATGCAAGAAGCGAAGGCCTCCGAGCCATCGTATGCTGGGTATATCGTTATCCCTGTAGGTTTTAGAATTCCGCCGAGGAGGATATGAGCCGAAAGGTCATCGTCGGCAATCAAAATAGAGCGGTTTTTCCAATCCGGAGTCAAGCGCTTTCAGTTTTTGAAAAAAAATGATTCTGTCAAAATCTAAGGTAATGAAATAATATGCAACCGGTCAGGTGGACCGGGGAACTTTTCAACGAAAAATCAGGGTTATTAACAGGCTGCCTTCAGAAGACCAGACAAGGATACAATAGCGTGAGCCTGACAAGAACGCTTTCAACCGCCTGCAAGGATTGATGAAGGGTTTTAGAAATCCAGTTCCCTGAAGTACTTCCTTCCTTTGAGGAAGAAATTGTAAACAATGCTTTTATTGAGTATTTCCGGATGCAGAGAGGGAGTGCAAAGTTCCAGGTTTTTTCCCCGGAGTCTTTTAATGGAGCGTATATGAGTGGCTAGAAAAAAATGGGCCTTAATAACTGCTGCAAAATTTCTGAATTCAAACCTGGCAAGGAACTGGAACAGAGAAATATAATCAAGTACCAGTCTGGGCATCATTACGCGGAAAAGCCTGGCGGACGGCAGATTCTTTAAAAGAAGTATGAGATTGTTCCTAAAATTAAGGTAGGTTTTTTTGTGATCATTTTCAGGGAGGGTCCCACCCCCGATATGAAAGACCATGGATTCATAGCAGAATTTTACACTGTATCCCATGCTTTTAATCCTCCAGCACAAGTCAATTTCTTCCATATGGGCAAAGAAAAAGGGATCCAGTCCCCCGGCCTTTTTGTACAAATCAGACCGTATCATAAGGCAAGCACCGGAAGCCCAGAAAATATCCAGATTATCGTCAAACTGTCCCTCATCATTCTCAATTACATTAAATATCCTTCCCCTGCAGAAAGGGTAGCCATATTTGTCGAGGAATCCACCTGCAGCACCTGCATGTTCAAAGGCCTCCCGTTTGTGCCAGGATCGGATCTTTGGTCCGCAGGCACCCACCTCAGGATTTTCTGAAATGGTCCTGTACATTGGTTCAAGCCAGTTTTCCGTGACCTCAATATCCGAGTTCAGCAATACAAAAAAACTTGCCTCTATCTGTTGGAGAGCCCTGTTATACCCTTCAGCGAACCCATAGTTTTGCTCCATGGGTACAAGTTTTACCTCCGGGTAATCAGATTTCAGTATATCAAGGGAGTCGTCAGTAGACCCATTGTCGGCCACCCATATATCAGCCAGGGCAGGATCGGTATTACGGATCAGCGGTGGAAGGAACCTTTTCAGGAAATCAACTCCGTTCCAGTTCAATATTACTACTGCAACTTCAGGCACACTGTGAATTATAGGTGGCAAAAATACTACAAATATCTAACTTGGGTTTAGCTGTTCTCCATTTCAGCCAGTTTTCTGGGAGTAAGTTTCCAGCGACGGTGGGTCCACAACCAGAATTCAGGGTTTGCCCGGATCTTTTCTTCCATACAGCGATAGAAATCCTCAGTAATCTCATTTTCCTTTTTTCCGGTATGGTCTTCGCTTATGGGAATAAGATCAATAATATAACGGCCTCTCTTGAGCTTTCTCATTGAGAAATATACGACCGGAAGTCCTGTTTTCAGAGCCAGTTTTTCAGCTCCGGTCATCACTGCAGTGTACTGACCAAGAAAGGTAGTCCAGTGCTGAGTCTCTTGCCAGACGGGTGACTGGTCATATATCATTCCGTATAGCACCAGGTTTCCTTCTTTCTGATCCTTTATCAATCGTCGAAGGGTATCTCTCATGGGAATCATTTCGGCACCCTGCTTTTCCCGTCCCTTTTTCATAAATCTATCGAAATAGCGGTTATGGAGAGGTTTATAAATGACGACAGGATGATGAGGTCCCCATTCACTGCAGGCAGAAGTCCACTCCCAATTATTAAAATGAGCAGACAGAGCGATTACCCCCTTATTCTGATCAAAATATTTTCGGAGTAATTCGGGATTGCTGTAATTAATCCTCTTGCTAAGCACACGGGGTGAAACAGTCTGCATCTTAAGGATCTCGAGTATAACATCCGTAAAATGCCGATAGAATTTTTTGGAGATGGAATGAATTTCCTGTTCTGTTTTTTCAGGGAAAGAATTTCTCAGATTGTCCAGCACTACCTTTTTACGATAGCCGACCAGGTAGTATACAAAAGGAAATAAAATGTCTGACAGTATATATAGCATCCTGAAAGGCAGGATGGAGATCAGATAGAGTAGTGGTAAAAAGAAATAGAAACCCAGTGCTGATAGATGATTTCGGACCATCAGATTTCTTCCTCCTTTATAAAGATTTTGTGGATCACTTCTTTAAATTCATCATGTACTGAGGCATTTGTTGCTATGATGGTTCCACCAAACAGCCAATCTTCATTGCCATAAAAATCACATGCCACGCCACCGGCCTGGAGTATGATGAATGTGGCTGCGGCCACGTCCCAGGCGTTCAATCCATATTCATAAAAGGCATCAACTCTACCGCAGGCAACATAGACAAGATCGGTCGCTGCAGATCCAAGGCGGCGCAGTCCGTGGGAATTCTGCATGAAATACCTTATGGAATGCATAAAAGGATCGAGCCTGTCAAAATAGGTGTATGGGAATCCCGTTGCAATAAGGGAGGAGCCTACTGAGTCTGTCTTACTGACCCGGATCTCTTCTCCATTCATATAGGCTTTGCCTCCCTTCCAGGAATAGAAAAACTCCTTACGTCCAAGTTCATAAACTACCCCCAGTATAACTTCTCCTTTGAATGACAGGGCAATACATATGGCATAGGGGGGGAGTCCATGAATAAAATTGGTAGTGCCATCGATTGGGTCAATGATCCATTGATAATCCTCAACGGATTGTTCCACAGTACCTTCCTCTGTGATGAACCCTGCCTCGGGCAACAGCTTTTTAAGTTCCCGCACCAGTATCCTCTCTGCACCTGTATCAACATGGGTCACAAAATTCTGCCTTCCTTTGGTTTCATAATCCGATGAAGAAAAATTCTTTTGTTCTTCCAGGATGAATACACCGGTATCCCTGGCAATATCCTTGACCTTATTGCATAATTGTTCCAATTCCATTTGTTCTGAGATTATTTTTTTTGGTAGTATTTATACAGTTCCACCTGAGATTGTACTTTTCTTGTTCCGGAAGGTATCCTGTACCGGTTATCCTGTGGTTCGTTAATGATCCTTGCCTTGACATTATCCCGCAGCTGTATCTCCAGAATGTCCCTTATTTCCTGCTGGATTCCCTTATCGTAGATTGGACAGGCCACCTCAATGCGATGATCTAGGTTCCTTGGCATCCAGTCCGCCGAGGAAATATAATATTTCTCATCCCCTCCATTGCAGAATACAAAGATCCGTCCGTGTTCGAGAAATTTATCAACGATGCTTATAACCTCGATATTTTCACTTAGTCCGGGTACCCCGGCGGTAAGTGAGCACATGCCGCGGATAATAGCCTTAATTTTGACACCTGCTGCGTTTGCCTGGTATAGTTTTTTAATTATGTCTTTGTCCACCAAACTGTTAATCTTCAACAGAATGTATGCTTTTTTGCCAGCTTTTGCATTTTTAATTTCAGTATCAATTAAATTATAGAAGCGGTTTCTCATATAAAGGGGAGAAACAAGCAAGTGTTTATACTTAAATGTTTTATACGTAGCCTCGAAAAAGTTAAACACCTTTTCCACCTCAGTGGTGATCCTCGGATCGTGTGACATCAAAGTCAGGTCTCCATAAACCGCTGCAGTTCCCTCATGGAAATTTCCTGTGCCCACGGTGGCAAATTTGGCAATTTTTTTACCTTCCCGCCGGGTAATCAGGCAGAGTTTACTATGGACTTTCAGTCCCGGCAATCCGAATAATACCCTTGCCCCGGATTCCTCTAACATGCGGGCCCAGTATATGTTTGATTTCTCATCAAAGCGAGCCTGAAGTTCTATTATCACTGTTACTTTTTTGCCATTCATTGCAGCGGATATCAGAGCATTGATCACCCTGGAATTACGTGCCACCCTGTAAAGGGTTATACTTACCGACTTTACATCCGGATCAATGGCGGCTTCCCGGAGAAGATTGATGTAATGGTCAAATTTCTGATAGGGGAAATGAAGAAGTACATCCTTATTCCGAATCACTTCCAGGATGCTCTTATGTGGCTGTATAAGGGGATGTGACAATGGTGGGGTCGGGGAATAGAACATATCTTGTCCACCAAGGTTCGGGAAATTCATGTAGTCCTTGAAGTTATGGTACCGGCCACCGGGTATCAGGTTATCCTCCTCATCAAGTCCCATTTTATCCTTCAAATAATCAAGCAGGTCAACAGGCATGGAACTGTCATAAACGAATCGCACCGGCTGTCCACTCTTACGGTCAGTCACTGATGCATCAATAATTTCCAGGAAACTTTTAGTCAGATCATTGTCAATATCGAGCTCAGCGTCTCTAGTGACTTTGATCGTGTAGGCCTCAAACTGGTCGTATTGAAATATACCGAAAATATCATCCAGGCAGAATCGGATTACATTATCGAGCAAAATAATGTAGTGCTTTGTCCCGGCGGAGGGGAGTACTACAAATCTGCCAATCTCCTCACTTGGGATCTCAATGATGGCATATTCAGGATCGATTTCTTTATCCGAACTTGTAAGCTTGATTGCCAGGTAGATAGACTTATCACGAAGGTGGGGAAATTCCTTCACATTGTGAAGCATGACCGGAGTGATTACAGATAACACTTCATCCTGAAAGAAATTTCTTACGTAAATTGATTGCTCTTCATTCAGATTATCCTCACGAATTATGTGGACATCCTGTTCCGCAAGTTCAGCAATCAGATCCTGGTAGGTCTGCTCAAATTTCTTCTGAAGATGGATAACTTTTTGCTGGATTGAGTTCAGAATTTTCTTTGGTCTTTCCTTGTTTTTCAGTCCCGTGGAATCCTCCACATCAATCATCCTCTTTATGGTAGCAACCCGTACTTTGAAAAATTCATCGAGATTATTGGAGAATATGCCCAGGAACCGGAATCGCTCGACCAGGGGCACATTCGGGTCAATGGCTTCCTGCAGGACTCGTTCATTGAATGACAGCCAGCTGATTTCCCGGTTAATAATCTTTTTATTAAGCGCCATAATTTTATTGTGATTTGGGCAGGATCACAAAGGTAATAAAAAAACCTATGAGTCTTTTATCAGCTGTAACGCTTGGGATAGTCGAAGAAGTGTTTGCCGGGAGACTTCTTACCCAGTTTTTCCCAGGTGTCAATCTCAAAATTCAGGCTTACAATTCCGGCCGTAGGTATATTGTCAAGATATTCATCCATTAACTGATTAGCAAGGGCGGTGAAAGAAGGATTATGTCCAAAAACAAGCAGGGTGGATATGGAGTTATCCTGTGAGCGGATTATTTTAATCAGATCATCGGTATGTCCCATATAAATACTATCCGAGATCCGGATTTGTTCGTATGGGAATTTCAGTACACGTGCAAATATTATTGAAGTGTAAAGGGCCCTGTTTGCGGGACTTGTGATAAACAGGTCAGGTTCAACCTTACGCTCTGATAATTTTTTTGCCATCAGGTAGGCATTGTTAACTCCCCGGGGACTAAGGGGGCGGTCTATGTCGGAAATATCCTCAAAATCCCAGCTGGATTTCCCGTGACGGACAATATGAAGGGTTTTCATTGCTTATAATGGTTTCTCTACAGCTAATTTAATCAAAAAATGAGATTTCGGAAATAAATCACGACACTCATGACCGGTCCGGCCTTAAATAGTTAATAAAGACAGTATCCGGGGACTAAATTCTAAAGTAAATTACTTGCCAGTTCGGCAAGGAAGGATCTCTCACCTTTCACTAGATTTACGTGGGCAAATATATCCTGTCCCCTCATCTTATCAGAAAGATATGAAAGACCGTTTGAAGTAGAATCAAGGTAGGGTGAATCGATCTGCTCGATATCACCTGTGAAAATCATTTTGGTCCCCTCACCTGCTCTGGTAATAATCGTTTTGACCTCATGTGGTGTGAGGTTCTGGGCTTCATCCACAATAAAGAAAACCCTTGAAAGGCTTCGTCCCCGAATATAGGCGAGCGGCGTGATTACCAGTTTTTCGTTCTTAAGCATCTCGTCGATTTTCGTGAACTCCGGACTCTGCTGGCTGAATTTATGCTTTATTACCGATAGGTTGTCCATCAGAGGCTGCATGTAAGGTTCTATCTTTTCCTTTACATCGCCGGGAAGAAATCCAAGGTCGCGGTTTGCAAGCGGAACAATGGGCCTCGCCAGGAATATTTGCGTAAAAAGTTTTCGCTGGTACAAAGCTGCTGCGAGAGCCAGAAGTGTTTTGCCTGTACCAGCCTTACCAGTAAGTGAGACGAGCTGAACCTCAGGGCGCATCAGGGCGTCGAGGGCAAAAGCCTGTTCTGCATTCCTGGGTTCAATGCCATATGCCTTCTGCTTTTCAACCCGATCCATTACATCATTGAAGGGATCGAAGTGTGCCAGTGCACTGGATTTACCATTTTTCAGAATATAATACTGATGGGGACTTGGTTTGGTCTCAAAACTAAAATCTGCAGAAGGTACCCCTTCGTACTCCTCATACATCCTGGAAATCATCTTGCTGCCTATGCCTTCTACGGTACTGATACCTTTGTAGAGGTCATCAAGGTTGGCAATCTTGTCATTTTTATAATCCTGCGAAAGAACACCAATCGCTTTAGCCTTCATCCTAAGATTTATGTCCTTCGTTATCAGAACAACATTTTTAGTCTGCTTCTCCCTTTGAAGGTGCTGTGCAATATTGAGGATTCTGTGATCAGGGGTGTTTTCAGGGAAGGAATTTTTCATTTCCTCGGAATAGGCCTTTCCTGTTTCAATGGACAGATTTCCAAGATCATCTCCAAGTGCTACACCACCGTTGAAAAGATTATCACCGGAAAGCTTGTCAAGTTCACGTGTGAATTCTCTGGCGTGGAAATTTATCAGATCGTTTCCTCTTTTAAAACGGTCTAGTTCCTCAAGCACAACTATGGGGATAACGATATCATTCTCTTCGAAATTATAGATACATTTGTAATCATGCAGCAGCACATTCGTATCCACAACAAATGTTTTTTTGGCTTTTTTGGGCATACAAGGCGTATTGAGGTATAATCGTTTAAAATTAGTAATAATAAACCTTACTACCTGTTGGTAAACTGTTCATAAACTGTTAAATACGATAAAATGAATGAATTGAAGAATCCTGTAATTGACGCAATACTAAAGCGAAGGAGCATAAGGGCCTACAGCGGGAAACCTGTTGATAAGTCCACCATAAAAGAATTGTTAATTGCCGGCATGTATGCTCCATCTGCAAGGAATCAGCAGCCCTGGCATTTCATCATTATTGATGAACGTCAGCTGCTTGACAGGATCCGGGCTATCCATCCCTATGCTTCAATGCTGAAAGCTGCAGAGTTTGCTATCCTTGTATGCGGGGATGAGGATCTTGAACTCAGCAAGGGATACTGGTCTGTCGATTGCGCTGCTTCCACACAGAATATATTACTGGCTGCTCATGCGCTTGGCCTTGGTGCCGTATGGCTGGGAGTTTATCCACGTAAAGAGAGACAGAAAGAAATCCGGGAAATTTTTGACTTCCCATCTCATATCCATCCCTTTTCATTGATTTCTGTTGGTTATCCGGCGGAAAGCAAATCTGTCCCGGATCGCTTTAAGGAAGACCGGATTCGTTGGAACAAGTGGTAGTTGTACGTATTGCCCATGAACTACACAGAAGCAATATCCTTCCTGTTTTCAAGCCTGCCCATGTACCAGAGGGTAGGGAAGATGGCCTATAAATCCAATCTTAAAACCACCCTGGACCTGGATGATTACTTCGATCACCCGCATACCTCCTTTAAAACCGTACATATTGCCGGCACCAATGGGAAAGGTTCCATCGCACATATGCTTGCTGCTGTTCTGCAGGTTGCCGGCTTCAAAACCGGGCTCTACACATCCCCCCACATGAAAGACTTCCGGGAAAGAATACGTGTAAATGGTAATATGATCCCGGAAAAGGATGTTACAGGATTTGTAAATGATCACAAGGAAATCATACTGAAGATCAAACCCTCATTTTTTGAGATGACAGTTGCAATGGCGTTTGACCATTTCAGGAGAAAAGAGGTGGATATTGCAATTATTGAAACAGGTATGGGAGGAAGGCTTGATTCAACCAATATTTTAGTTCCAATATTATCCGTCATAACCAACATTGGAATGGACCATAGCCAATTCCTTGGAGATACCCTTTACCAGATTGCGGTCGAAAAGGCCGGTATTATTAAAGAGGGTATACCGCTTGTGGTTGGACAAAAGCAGGATGAGATTAGTATTGTCTTTGATCAAAAAGTGAAGGAACTAAATGGGAGTATTTATTATGCAGACCAGGAATACAATGTAGAATATTCACTCGGATCAGCTGAGAACAGGCAAATTATGCAGGTTTACAAGAAAGGGCAGCCTATGGGTTCTTTTGAGATTGACCTTATGGGGCTTTACCAGCAAAAGAATGTAGTCACGGTACTCAAAGTAATTGATATTTTGGCTGGAATGGGAGTTTTAGTTTCAGAACTCCAGTTGCGAAAAGGTTTGTCGGATATTGTGGGATTAACGGGATTGCGGGGGCGCTGGGAGATACTCGGCCAGAATCCACTGGTAATTTGCGATACCGCCCATAATCCGGAAGGAATGAACGAAGTAGTCAGGCAGATCAGGCAGATGCCATGGAAAAAGCTCCATATCGTACTTGGATTGGTGGACGACAAGGATCCCCGGAAACTTCTTGCTGAATTGCCCATGGAGGCAGATTATTATTTTGTGCAGAGTTCCATTCCCAGGGCAATGGACCGTGAGAAGCTGGCAAAAGAAGCCCTGAAATTTGGACTCTATGGGCAGATATGCCCTTCCCCCGAAAGGGGAATACAAATTGCCCGAATAAATGCAGAAAGTGAGGATCTTATCTTTATTGGAGGAAGTATCTTTGTTGTGGCCGAAATTCTTTGAAATCCTTCTGGCTAATTTGAAAATTACTTTGTAACTTAATCTCAGTCTCATGATAGCAGACCAACCTTCGATTTTTATATCAGGAATACGCCTTGACGAACCGGTTACAACCATAACGGACCTGATCATTTCAGGGGTCTGTTTTTACGCCTTTATCCGTCTCAGTAAAATTTCCGGGAAACAGCCCCTGCATCAGTATCTTCGGTTTTATTTCCTGAGTATGGCGATTGCGACAGGCATTGGCGGGCTGGTCGGCCATGGATTCCTGTACATGTTCTCGTTTGCATGGAAGCTGCCGGGCTGGTTGACGAGTATGTTTTCCATTGCACTGATTGAGAGGGCGTCCATTGAGCAGGCCCGCAAGTTGATATCCCCCAAACTCGGTCGGGCCCTTACGATTCTTAACATTGTTGAGCTGCTGACTTTTATGACACTTACATTTTCAACCCTGAACTTCTTTTTTGTGGAGGTTCATACAACCTACGGGCTTTTATTAGTAGTTGGCTCACTGAATATATTTATCTATGCCAGGACAAGAGATCCCGGAAGCAAACAGTTTCTTATAGCCGTCGGTTTTTCGGCTCTGGGTGCCCTGGTTTTTATGAATGAACTGAGCCTGGACAAGTGGTTTAATTATTTTGATTTAAGCCATATACTGATGACTGCGGCTGCCATATTCTTTTACCGGGGGGCAAGGCGGATCATGGAGGCTGATAGCCAGACTGCCGGGATTAAATCCGGTGACCCATAATCAGGGGCCATCCGGCAGTTTATAATCAGGGTACGGGCGGCCAATAATCAGGGATTACACCTGACGGCCCATTACCAGGTTTTTGTTATATTTAATCGATACTAATTATCAAACCGATGAGATACATTACATTTTTACTGCTTCTTGCCATGGTGGCGTGCAAACCGGCTGTGCAAACAGGGGATGAAGAGAACTGGATGCAATTATTTAACGGGAACGATCTGGAGGATTGGGATATCAAATTCGCCAAACATCCGTTGAATGAAAATTACAATAATACCTTCCGGGTCGAGAATGGTATTATGGTTGTTCGGTATGATGAATGGGACAGTATTGACGGGGAGTTTGGACATATTTTTTACAGGAAGCCTTTTTCACATTACAGACTCCGGGTAGAGTACCGGGTAGTGGGAGAGCAGATTGCCGGTGGGGCCGGATGGGCCTTCAAGAACTCCGGGATCATGTTCCACTCCCAGAGTGCAGCGAGCATGCATCAGGACCAGTCCTTCCCTGTCAGCATTGAGGCCCAGTTCCTGGGAGGTGATGTGGAAGGTGATCGTCCGACAATGAATTTATGTACCCCCGGCACACATGTGGTACTGGACGGGAAACTGCATACTCCTCATTGTATAAACTCTACTTCCAGGACTTACCGGGGAGAAGAATGGGTTACAGTTGAACTCGTGGTGCTCGGACATGAGATCGTCCATCATATCGTTGAGGGGGATACCGTACTTACCTACAGCAAACCTCAGATCTCAGATGATACACCTGAGGGATTTCCATTACTAGAGGGAACCCTGCTTGAATCCGGTTACATTGCCCTACAGGCAGAAAGCCACCCATACGAGTTCCGAAAGGTCGAGTTACTGGACCTGAGTGAGCAATATGAGTAATCATCTAAATGCCTGTTTGTCAGAAGTTCCAGCTCCTTTAAGAAGGTCTGAACGCACTGCCATCGAGGGAGCTTTACCATGACTCATGATTTTTGCAAAAAATTCTTTGTTAAAATAAAATAGTCCTGTATATTTGCACCCGCTTCAGGAAAGAATCCCGTAGAGAAAGGGCGATTAGCTCAGCTGGTTCAGAGCACCTGCCTTACAAGCAGGGGGTCACTGGTTCGAATCCAGTATCGCCCACAAAGCAAATACAACCCCAAATGGCAACATTTGGGGTTTATTATTTTATGGCAGGCCATGTAAGCTTGCTTACTGATGGTCTGGAATAAAATAATAGCAGGCTCTGCCTGGATTGTATTTGCGTTGTTAAGCCCCCCCGGGAGGGAATGGATCACGACCCGCAGGGGAGTAATCCAGTATAGAAATAATCTAGTCACCCGAATTATTTTTCTATAGGTCCATTGAACTTGACATGCTTTTCAATTTTTGGTCTCCATTCTTCCTGACTTGACATTGTATCGCAAATTTTTTCTTGAAAATAAACTTGGTACCAAGTTTTCTTATGAAATTCACACACACCTTTATATACCTTTTCAGAATGTATCATTAGCCTCATTATGAATTCATCTTTGGGTTTTCTATGCTTATTTATAACTTGACTTAACCTAACAGGTGTAATGTCAATATCTTTAGCGAATCCACTTCTCTTAGAATAGATTGTATCTATATATGTTCTGTCTCTTATACACATCT
>DRHS01000282.1 GCA_011053095.1 Bacteroides sp. | reverse complement strand
GAGTCTTCATAAATCTTTTTACATCCAAATTTTCTCAATGCATCGACCTGGGTCATCATTTCCTGATCATTACTGGAAATACGAGCATAGCCGATCTTCATGATTTCAAAAAAAATTATATAATGGCACTAATTTACGGAACTTAGTTGATAATACAAATTATCCCGGGAAAGTTCAATATAACAACAGTATAATGATACTTATTTGATTTTCGATACCCGTGCCACCATTTCCAGTTATTTGAATGAAAAACCCCGAAATCTGGCCAGTTTTATCTAATTTAGATGACAATACAGGATTGGCGTCTGATGATTTCATATCGAAGAAAAAAAATGGCAATGAGGAAATGGAAAACTGGTTGGCGACTGTGCTAAATCCAAGGATGTATATTCCATTTTGGGCAGGATGATTTTCATGTAACGGGATGTAACGTAACTGTATTTTACGTGCATGCAATAGACTGTAATTCAATATTATGCATATGTAACAGGATGTAACCAAGGAGCAATATGACAAACATGACAAAGAAAATAATAAGTGATAAAAGAGTAGGTGAAGTTATCTTTGGATTTGCTGATTATGCAGATATCTATTTCGAGAAAGATGACCCAAAGGTCTATGATGACGATGATGAAGAACCATATATGGATTTTTTCGAGGAACACTATGAAGAGTGCATCGAAGGGTTAATTGAAGACAAGACAATTACAAGATCGCAAGGAAATTATCTATTGGAAGCCGAGCATGATGATCGAAGCCACAAGAGAGTATATGATTATGATCCAGAAACAAAAGTAGTTTTCCAATTTCCAATGTGAGAATGAGGGACCCTGTCAGGGAATGAGCAGGATCAGTGGGGAAGAGGTTTAATCTCAGTGGTTATTAATTCGGGAAGGCATCTCCGGACGTAGATTGCCTAAACAATTTATAATTTTCAACCACATTATTTTTATACAATTTCTTGGCATCATCAGATAAAAATGACTTGTCAACCATAGCTAATATCTCACTTTCCTTTTTGTTAAATGAGTCAACAATTTTCGTGATATTGTAATCTTTAATCTTCAAACGCTTTCCAAATTCAATAAAATCCTCACTCTTATAACTATATTTTTCTCCTATTGGCAAACTAGTTTGTTCAAATTCTTTAAATAGATTCAACGCCAATAAATTATCCGTAAGATGAATCTTGGTATTCATTAAATCATACGAGGGCGATAACATCATGTCACCATCCGTGGTTTCCAATAGCGAAATGTTTTTTAAATGAACATCACCATTACCAGTAAGGAAATTGAATATCAGAATACGAAGAAAATCAACTCTATTTAATGGGCTAAGCCATTCCCCAACATCTTGATAGGTTTTTGATTTATATTTATCAGCCGCTTTAAGAACTGACACGAAATCTTCCTGATTTAATTTTTCGCCATTATCATCATAATCAAAGCGTTTAGTGACATAAGCCTGAGTTCCATTAGCAAAATTCATAAATGCACATTCGGCTGTTTTGATACCAAAAAGTTGTTTGGCTATTTGCATGGTTACATGTTCATTTGCAGGCGATTGGTCAGGTAAATTATGCTTTGACAACAATGGTTTTATAATATACTGAGATTTTTCATCTACATTCATTTTTGGAACTAACTCGATTCCCCTGGGTTTCCCAATAAATCCTTTTCGTTGAACTCCTGAGATACTAAACCCCATCGGTTGACCATCAATTCTTTTTGAAATATCTTCCCAATTGAATTTGAGTTGAGGACTGACCTTAGAGCGATCAAATAAAATTGTCTCACAGGATGAACAGAATCCTTTTGTATTATCCTTAAGACATCCGTTACACTGTGCCATGTTCTATGTTTTTTACTGTAATTGCTCCGATTGTATCATATTGACAGGTTAATACCAATAAGCTCCAATCATCACTAGGGTCAATACTTAATGCTTTACAAATTTGTTCTCGATTCTCGCCCTCGCTAAGAATGGATTTGAAGTAGTGAAATAATTCTTTGGAATGATAAGTTTTTTGCTTCTTAAACATATTAACCGAAATTGGTCGCGTGGTAACATCTTCAATAAAGGCATCATCATATTCGAAATGATAACCATCATCATCAACCCAAAGTTCCCCAGCCTTAATATTTCCTTTATAGATGACTTCCAATTTATTTCCTAACCTCATATTTTATTATTTATGCTTTTTTACTTTCACTTTTATTTCCAAATTGAGATATTCAAAAATATTTTGCAATACCTGAAATGTCGGATTTCCAACACCACTTTCGATTTGGGATATGGTGGTCCTGGACATGCCAGTTAGGTCGGCTAAGTCCCTGATGGTTAGCCCCAATACCTTCCTTCTATGTTTTATTAGTTTTCCTAATTCTTCTATTTTCATAACTCTGTACCATTATATTGGTAATATTTTATCAAATATACTCATTTTATTCGTAATTGTCAATTATACATCAATATAATGGTACATATTCAACATAAACAATGAAGACTAGTATAATTGTCAGATATGTACCAATATATTGGCATGTGTGTGTAAAATATTGAAAAAATGACATAATTGTGAGGTTTGTGCCAATATAATGGCACGCGGTATAATTATCCTAAAACATTGTTCAAAACACTATTACTAATTAGCCTGAAAGAAAACTCCTTGTTTTCTGAATTTAAACACCCCGTGCCCGAACTCATCGATAACTTGGTTCAACTCCCTAACCGTCTCATCTTCAAATAGAGATACATTGCAGATAATGTTCTGTATGATAATTGATTCCGGAAAGCAATGACATTTTGTATCCATTAATGCTGTGTTTAGTTCTGCACTAAACTAAAGAATTTGTGGATTTAATTATATAGATGCGACCGAATCGGAAAACAGGTAAAAACACCTGAAAATCATGCGTAAAAACACCGGTTAAAAGCAGGTGTGAAAATTGATTAATTAAGTGCCTGCACTGTTTCCCTCAAGTAGGTATCGCATTAAATTGAACTTCAGATATCAAAGGGAATATCAATTCGTAACACACTTTATACAGAGTGTCAGACGAGGTTATAAACTCCAGTAAGGTTTAGTAATGATTTGTTTAGTAATGATTTCACATTATGATTTATAATAAAGTAATGGATTAATACAAGGTATATGTTATTATCAGCCGAACTTTTTATTGAAATGTACAAGCAGAGTAAGAAAAGTGGTTCCAGGCAAATTGCGCAGGAGATCCTTCAAAATTATAATCTCTCACATGAAAAGTGGAAGACCTACTATGATTTTATCGATGATCTCGACCTGAATGAAGATGGCATCACGATCATGGTGGATGAGATAAACAGCGGACACATGAAGCTCTAATCTGTTTTCACATTTTCTGTCCAACGAATTAAGGGGCTAGTACACTATTTTCGGGGAGTATTATCACGAACCGCTCTACACGGACAACAAAACTTTATCAGTTAATTCACATTTTTCTTTTCCAAAGTAGTTAATTATGAATACACTCCCCCTTGTAAGCTGCAAACCGCACCGCCCGCTTCCTATTTATATATTAATTGCACCTGGCCTACGATTGAAAAACAAAGCGTTTGGAAGCTTAAGTGCTTTAAGAGCACCGAGAGACTAGGACAGTTTTGCGAGTGTTTTTGATGCCTTGCTAGATTCTCTATCCCTTTATATTACCATAAACTACGGGATACCCATCATGTCAGTGACAATAATTACTCGCTTTATAATACCTGTTCCGTCCCCCATAAAAATTAAACCCCTGCAAGTTGTTGATATGCAGGGGATATCTAAATGCCAAGCGGTCCCGTAGGGGAAACATGATACCATGTTTATTGCCTTTTCATTAGGCGTTGCAGGTATCATGGGCAATCCCCAGGGTGTCTGATTCAGGTGTCTAAATCCTTTGCAGGTATCCGAACAATTTTTCCCTTCTTAGAAACAACCAAATCAAGATTTCTCTCTTTCTTAAATTTGATTAGCCTCGTATAGGTGAGTTCCATCCCTTTGAGGATCTTTTCCCTAACTAAATTATCCTTCCTTGTCATATCTCTTTGGGCTTTTTATTTTTTCAAATGAATCAGGGTTTTTTATCTCAATTTCACCGTTTAAATAGCCTTCTGCAACAAGTTCTGAAGGAGCAATAGAATTATCGAAAATCATCCATAAAGAGATTTGATAACCCTGAATAGTACCTCCTGATGATTATGGGCTCAGGGATATTATGTCCTCCTTCAAGTACTCTTGTTTTCACACGTTCAATTGCCAGATCCACTGAAGAGAGCCAAAAGAAAACCAATATAATCTGGTATCCTTCCTTTTTAGCTCTATGGATAGTTTTCGTATAGCTTTTGGTTGCTAATGTGGTTTCAAACGCAAAGTCTTTATTATTTGTGATGAGTTTGTCGATTTTTGTTAGCATGAGCCTGCCTGCTTCGATTGCTGCTTTTCAGGATTCAAAGGTGACAAACCGCGTGCTATTTCATCTGCATTGATAAACTCGTCACAATCCAGCATTTCTGGAAGAACTGTAAACGAAGCAGTTGTTTTTCCTGCACCATTACAACCTGCTATGATATACAGAATTGGCATTGCTGTGTAATTCTCAGATAAAGATAGCACTTTTAAGCATGTTGATTAGCTATGATGTGGAAGGAAGTGTTCGTGGGGTTCGATTCCTGCAGAATCACATAAATCAATAAACCCTCTGAGAATCAGAAGGTTTAGATCCTATATCGTAGAGAAATTTGAACTTTTTGCTAACCGGCTATTAAAAATATAGTAGTTTATGCGGAGTGATGGGAGGGAGGTGAAACAAAAGTGAGGCGGTGATAAAGGAATCGAACCCAGATTACATAAGGATTTTTTTAACAGTCTCAATTAACTCCTCAAATTTTGGACTTTCTCCGTAAATCATATTTTCTCTCATTGCCAGGTAGTCATCCTTATACAGACCCTCGAAATCTCCTGTAGGTAATATATTCAAACCACTTAGCTTCAATTCACTATACCCGACTCCTCTGACTGGCGTAAAAACCGCCCTGTGTGTACATATTGTCCTGAATAGTTCTTCATCTGCCAAAGCAGCCTCCCCGTACCTGGTGTTGTGTAGTGCGTAAATATCATAGAGATGACGAGACATTCGAGGTGATCTGATTTTCTTTTCAGGCTTCTGGAATTCTTCATGGAGTAGGATCATTTTCTCCAGAAATGTCTTCTCAGGAATTACGGATTTCACATCAAAAGGTTCTTCCACAAATTTAGAGTCGCCAAAGGTCCCATCGATAATTGAACCAATGGATCTGGTTGAAAATGGTTCATTCAATGATCTTGCACCAATTTCTATCTGGACTCTATCAGGTAGATATTTCTCTTCTTCAAAGACAGACCTGTAATTGATGAAAATGATCTCAGGGTCTTGATCTGAAATCTCTGTATTTGGCACGTCAATTTCATACAGCTCAGTATCGATTCCATATTCTTCCAGCTGAGCTTGAAGAATCCTGGGTACTTCATTCAGTGAAAAATCATGAGATGCCCGCCGTAGTTTTCTTATGTCTCCCCTTGTAAGCATCCCCTCAAATCCAAGGTAGTTCCTGTCAATTGCCAGATCAACATCTTCGGAAAACCTCTTGATCAGATTATAAACCTTGCTTAATGATGTACCGCCCTTAAATACAATATGCTCAGACAATCATGAAGCAAAGAGCACGCGGAGAACCAGGGTTACCCACGCATCCTTCTCAATGGCAAATGGGGGTAATCCGGTTTCTGCTCCTGCTTGCGTAAATAGATCAATCTGCTGTCTGTTATCTAAAGAAAGCCAGTTACTCATTATCATAAGAATTTAAAACGTTGAGTATGTGTTTCTGAATCCAAACTGGAGCATACTTAATGTTCTCCCTGATCTTCTTTGATTCATTGGATTTCTCGATGATATCTTTTATCTGATTTAAGTGATTTTGTTCAATATTTTCCTTGCCAATTTCTCTTAACGCCTGTATAATCAAGGATGTAAGAGCATGTTCTACAGAAAGACTTTTAGGATTTGTCTTTTTGAATGTGATCTTCTGATTGCCAACTTGAACCTTTCTCGGTGATCCATCCGTCAGATAAACTATATTCATGGGTATCTGAGTCGTCAGTCCCAACCGATATTGAGCATAAGAACCAGTTGGTATGATCCGTGCTTGATCCCTGTTTTTTATAGCTTCTGCAATCTGATCCGCAGAAGGCTTTATCATACCAAGCAGTTTATCAACCTTTGGGTAGTAATATATACCCTGTGATAATCTGATTATGAATTCTTTTTTGCTTAATCGTTGCATAGCCTGCCTGACAGCAGTATCGGTCCCAATATCAGAAAAGTCTGATATAAAAACTATGCTGCCTTTTGACATTTTCCTCAGTTTGTCTTTTATTCTATTTTGAACTGACTCTGACACTTTTATCGATTATTTATGTCACAAAAATAGTAAATATTTGTGACAAAAGCAGTATAATGCAATCCCCAATAATATCTCCGGAATTGTATTAATTTGGCTTTGCAAAAAGCCGGCTTTACAATCAGAGAGAATTATGGCAGTAAGAAAAAAGGAAATTCATAACAAAATCTATCTGGATCGGTGGATGGCTTTCCATCCGTATAAAAAACCCGGCTCCAGTGATTATTATTACCTCGATTTATCTAACCGGCTGTATAAAACCATAAAAACCCGGCCTGAGCTGGGCTTGTTTTCAGAGATCCATACAGATGACAGTGAAAACCTTTGTTGTTACCTCACTTGTTACCTTGAGGATGTAGTTTCAGAAATTGGAATGATGAGGGCATTTACGAAACAGCACAGGGAGCTTTATGGGAAGGATCTTCCATTCTATAGCCCTGCCGAATACGATTATAATGACATAAACCGTGAAGACATATATTTTCTTCTCTGGCATTATTTCAGTGTGATCCTGTATGAAGACACCATTGTATCACCCGTTAGCGCCGATCTGATACAACTGGGAAACATCGTTTTTGAGGTTCTTTATGAGGAATTCGAGAGGGTGCCCGAAAATACCAGGTTAAAGGAATTTTTGCACCTTTCACCCGGTGAAGAGAACTTTTTTGTGGTTCGTGACAAAATTCAATTCATTATACTCGATTCATACCTGTTTTTCTTCAACCGGCTTGAATGCATGGCCGGGGTGGGTGAAATACTTGATGCTATGAAAGACAAGATGGACGATAATGAATTGGCACAGAAAATACCGTTAGTCACCTATGACACAGTTGATAATTACCTGTTATCGAAGGTATTCCCGTTGCTGGCCAGAAGAGGCAAGGACTGGTTGGCTTATGTCCTCGGTATGGATCATCCCCTTTTTGAAAAAATCATTTCGATCACAGAGAAGAAAACCGGTAGCTATCTTTTCCTGGAACAAGAGAACGGCATTCTTCGATTCGAGCATATTGCCTCGGGAACAATCTTGCCTGTA
This sequence comes from Bacteroides sp., assembly GCA_011053095.1. GTDB lineage: Bacteria > Bacteroidota > Bacteroidia > Bacteroidales > SM23-62 > SM23-62. The sequence continues at coordinate 8,202 of DRHS01000282.1, read as the reverse complement.
ACTGTAAGATCTTATGACACATTGCCGGATTTTATAGAGGGAAGGACAATAATAAACTGTAGTTTGATAATGTGGAAGGATATTTGGTGGTTTTCCGGCGCTTCTGCTGTACATCCGAATGATCCCGAGAGGATAAAGAAAGAAAAAGGACCGGAAGGGGATAAAAATCTATTTGGTGGCCTGGACAAAAAGCAACATGATATCCTGCAGGAGCAATCCCAATTATTCCTGGAGTTCAATAAAGGGAGATCAATGGCCTTTTTTAATACAATGGATCAGGCTGCAGAATTTGCCATGAACTTTATGGAATTATTTAAGGCATCAATACAGGGTTCAGCCGGTGCTGATAACGTAGCGATTCCACATGAAATGAGTATCAGCCAAGAGGCAAGGAAGGAACCTGGATTTGTGTTTTTTAATCCGAAGACCGGAATGGAGATGGTTTACGGTTATAATGAATTAATCCCGGATCCCGATAATCCTTTATATAATGAAAAGAAAGGCAGAGAGGATGCATTAGAGCTACTAATCTCACAGGAAATTAGTAGGGAATGCAGCCTGTATCTGGCTGAGAAGATCGGCTTCGGGGTACTGGCCTCTCCGGTTCAGTATCAGGATGGGATCCTTGAAGAAAACCTGGATTTTCTGCTCCGTTACTGGAAAGCCGGAAGGTATTATTCTACCCCATCCATCACTTTGATTTAAAAGAACATAAAATGAAACCATCGGAAGATCTCATTAAAAAGATCGAAGAAGAATTAGCAAGGAGGAATGAACCACCGGGTTCCATTGACGAACTCAATGAAATTACCAGGCAGGTGACACAGGAGTACAATGACAGGCCGCATCCTGATTTTGAGGGACTTTCACCTTCGCAGATGTTTTTTGTTGTTAACCAGCCTCAATCGGAGAAGCTAATCGCACTGAGAGAAAATATTGACGTGGCATTTGTTTCGGGTTTACCACTCGTCCGTGCAGCCGGAATAATACTTGACCATATAGATCCGGACAAGGGGCTGAAGCTTACAACCACGGGCAAACTGCCCAGGAAAGTGGTCACTGAAATTCATTCTGAAGGAATATTTAAACCGGAGTACGAAAGGCTGCGGCCACCAAAAGTCTTAAATGAAGATGACTTCCTGCCAGCGGGAATGGGACATATCCTCCTCAGGTTGGCCGGATTTATCCGGATCAGTATGAACAAAATGATCCTAACCAGGAAAGGCAAAGCGGCAAAACAGGACCCTGTTGAACTTTTTTCAGGACTGTACCGCGCATTTGCTTTTAAGTATAACAAAGGTTGGTTCGACCTTTATGATAGCAAAGAAATTGGGAACGTCGGACTCAGTTTTGTTATTTACCTGCTTTTTAAGTACGGGGATAGAATGAGGCCGGCAGATTTCTATGCTGAAAAATATTTCAGGGCTTTTCCCATGGTCCGAAATCTGACAGCCAGGTTTCCCAATCCTAATGAAAGCTGTTTTGAAGTCAGGGTTCTCAGCAGAGGTCTATACCTCTTCGGACTTATAGACAGAATGGAAATCAAATCGAAGAGAATCGGAAAAGATTACCATTACTCCAAATCTAAAGCATTCGATATAGTATTTGCTGTAGATTCCTAAGCAAGAAGAATCCACCAATTGCACCCCCAATAAAAGGAGAACCTACGATTAGTACATAACTCAGGATCTGAACCACAAACATTGCCTTTTTAAAGGGTGTGTTGACAAGGTCCTTTACGGTTCTTACCCGGGTATCTGGCTCATGAGGATTTTCCTTTTGATTCATGTTTTGGACGATTTTGTCGTACATTTAATTTTCCTTAAGACATCTGTCATGAAACCTAAAATTTATTTCTGGCTGGGCATTCTGCTTATATTGTTCAGCGGATGCAGTAAATATGGCTCTGTAAGCCTGAACTATCCGACTGAACCACAGGTATTCCTGCCTGAGGATGTTGATGAGATAGCCATAGTAAACAGGTGTTTGACAGAAGAAGAGGACAAGAACCGGAAGATCATGGAGGCAGTTATCACAAGCGAAATTGCAGGATCAGACCGCCTTGCTTCCGACGAAAGCATCAAGGGAGTATATGCCGCATCACAAGACTGGGAGGGCGCAATTATTGTTATTCCCGAGACCGTAAAATTATATGGAACGGGAACAAGGGAGATGCCGGAATTGCTTGAATGGGATATTGTCGCAGAAATATGCAAGAGAGAAAAAACGGATGCCCTTCTTGTTCTCGAAACCTTTGATTCCAATACCGATTTCCTGTTGGCCGCAGCGGTTGAACAGCTTTCAGCCCTTCTGGCAACAGGTGAGCCGGTTGCCAGGGTTCCGGACCGGGTAAATATGAATGTTTCATGTTTCTGGCGATTATACGAACCAATCAGCAGAACCATCATTGACCAATACCAGCACAACAGTAATATGAGCTTTGATCTTATAAACGGCATTCCTCCACCAGGTGCTCTTTCTGAAGTAGCGTATTCGGCCGGGGTATTCTATGTTCGCAGATATTTGCCTGGATATTATACAATTAAGAGGAAATTATATAAAAGGACCAGTGGCTCTTCCAAACATCAGTTCATTGCCGGTTTCAGGCGTACTGAAGTGGGTAACTGGCAGGGAGGTTTGGAAATCTGGGAAGAGTTATCGGAGCATCAGAAAAGAAAAACGGCCGGTCGGGCATGTCTGAATATCGCGGTTGGTAACGAGGTGCTGGGGAACACAGAAGAAGCCCTTAAATGGGCACAGCAATCGTATGAATACTATGGGGATAAACTAGGCAGGGATTATGCAAAAATTCTTTTAAGAAGGAGATCGATAGAAGGTAATTGATTATTAAATTTAGATCGGATGAATTATCTTTGTGAGGGAATAAATATCCTGGCATATCGGTATCCCTGGTAAAATCTATATCGAAATGATGAAAAACACAGTTTCATATCTAACAATGTTTCTCCTGGTATCCATACTGGCAGTTTCCTGCGAGCCAATAGAAGAAGAATTTTTCGAGGAAACTTTATTGATTGGGAAATGGCAATCCGGAACTTTATTCTATAAATATCTGGGCGGTGGTACAGGTGCTACCTGGGATACAGTCGACGATGTCACCGAGGAGGAAGCTCAGGAATTTACCTGGACCCTTGTAAATGCAGAACTCACACATATCCACATCCTGGAGATCGGGGGTTCTGTACCCAAGGTTTATACCCTGACCGAACTCACCTCCACCTCCTTGAAATACCACGATGATTTCGGGGTTGAATTTTCATTTACCAAGGTAACTATTTAATAAACTGACCCTGAATACTTAAGGTTATGAGATCAAAGGATATGCGATGAGAAAATTCCTAAAAATCTTTTTTATTGCTTTTGCATCCTTACTCTCCCTTCTGATCATTACAATCGGAATTGCCTGGTGGATTGTGTTCACACCCGAACGGATCACCCCCATCGTTCGCAAGCAGGCCGGTAAGTTCATCAGCTGCCAATCGGAAATCGGTGAAGTTGAATTAACGTTTCTCAGTACCTATCCGGAACTTGGACTAAAGGTCAACCGGTTTGCATTGATCAACCGGGTGGCCGGAGCACACGGTGATACACTGGTTAAGGTAGAGGAGCTTGTAGGAATTGTTGATGCGGTTGCATGGTTGAAGAGGAAAGAAATGATACTGATCGGATTGGAGATTAGAGGCGGATCCATAAATATTTTTTCAGACAGCCTCGGAAATACCAACTACGACATTTTTGTCGCAGATACTATCCCTTCCCCCGAAAGGGATACAGAAAAACCAATGCCAATTATCGATATACAGAAGGTTGTCCTGGATGATATAAACCTTACCTACAATGATCTCTCATCAAAGCTCAATGTAGTCGTTCGAGATCTTAATGCGACAATCACCGGTTCTGTCACCCGGGATGGCATAAGCGGCAGGCTGGAAGTAAGCAGGTCAGGGATCTCGTTTGAATATGACGGGGAAAAATACCTTGAGCAGGCCTCCATACATTTCGATATTCCTCTTGATATCATACCATCGAGCCAGTACCTGAACCTGAAAAACGCAAGCCTTTCAGTGAATGACCTGGAATTACGGCTGAACGGCAGCCTTGAAAACGACACCCTGAACCGGACACTACTTACCGACATCCGCTACAGGCTTTCATCCTGGCCGCTTGAGACCATGGTGGCTATGGTGCCTCCTTCCTTTCATTCCAGGCTTGAAGGGATTGATGTAGGTGGACTGCTGACATCGGAGGGAAGAATCAGTGGCCCCCTGAATGATTCCCTAATGCCATTGATGGACGTCCATCTCCTACTGGAAAACGGGACCATGAAATACGATGGTTTCCCGCTGCCTTTGCATGATATCCGGGGTGATTTTACTTTTTATTCCGATTTAAAGACTGACTCCCTGTCGTTTCTGCGGATTAACCGCTTCGAGGCGAAGACACCCGGGTCGCGAGTAATGGTCGAGGGACTGGTGAACAAGCTTTTCTCGGATATCTACTGTGATCTCGTAACGGATAACCGCTTTCGGCTTGATGAGTTTGCCCCGATGATCCCCGACAGCCTGAATGTAAAACTCAGTGGGAGTGTTTCAGGAAAGGTCAGGGCGGCTTTTTCCCTGGAACAGTTAAAGAAAAAGCAGCTTGAGAAAATGAAGGTATCCGGCTCGATGACACTGTCGGAATTTGATGCAAGCTACGACAGCCTGTCCCTAAATACCGACCGGACCAGAATAGACTTCGCACTGCCCTACCGGAAAGTCCCGGCAAATAATACGGGATTTGCTTTCGCAAGCATCTCATCAGACCACCTGTCCGTCGCCAAACTTGAAAGCTATCAAGCATCCCTTCAAAATGCATCCATCAGACTGGAAACATCCGATGCCAGGGATACGACCAGGATCCCGGATTTACTCTGTTCATTCAGCATGGATTCTGTGTCTGCCGGTATGGATACCATGAGCCTTTCGCTGGCAAAACCCAACGGAAAAGTATCCTTGTCCCCCAGACCCGGCATCCCGATCAAGCCCGTATCACCTTGTCTTACAGCAGCGAACAAGTGGAAGCCACCCTCGGGAAAAATTCGGCCGTGCTGGAAGCGATCAGCCTGGAGACAGAAATCCTGAATGACAATTCCCAGGAAGACATCTTCCTGAAATGGCTTGCAAAGGGCTTTATTGACCTGAACCGGGGCAGCATTAAGGTTTCAGGTTTTCCTCATCCCATTGAGATCCCTTCGGTAAAAATGCATTTTGACCCCGAGACTTTCGCCATTGAGGATGCCAGCCTGAAAATAGACAGGTCTGATTTCCGGTTAAGCGGTAATGCCAATAACATATTGTCTTACTTCAGGGGCGATTCAATACTGAGGGGCAGGTTCAGTTTTGTTTCGGATACAACTGATATTACTCAAATAATGGAGCTAACCAGTGGACTGGGAAGCAAAGATACCACATCAGCTGGTCAGGCGGAAGCCACAAAGGGTGATTCAGTTTATACCGGTCCGTATATGGTACCCATGGGAGTAGACCTCTTGCTGAATACCAATATCAAATCGGCCAGCTTTGGACAGGATACCGCTTCGAACATCAGTGGGGATGTAAGGATTAAGGATGGTGTCCTGGTGCTCGACGAACTGACCTTCGAGACCCCTGCCGCAAGGATGCAGGTAACCTCGATGTACCGGACCCCGCGAAAGAACCACCTTTACGTGGGACTGGATTATCATATGCTCGATGTTGAGATCGAGGAACTATTGAAAATGATCCCCGACATTGATACCCTGATGCCCATGCTGCGGTCATTTAAAGGGAAGGGTGAATTTCACATTGCTGTGGAGACCTACATGGATTCCCTGTACAACATCAAAAAATCGACCCTGCGTGGGGCCTCCTCTATCCGTGGAAGCAATCTGGTATTGATGGATGGGGAGACCTTCAGTGAAATAGCACAAAAGCTCAGGTTCAGTAGAAAAGCCGAAAACATAGTTGATTCCCTGTCCGCCGAGTTCACGATCTTCCGGAACGAAATCGATATTTACCCCTTCCTGATCGTAATGGATAAATACAAAGCTGTGATCGCCGGCCGGCATAATTTTGACATGAGTTTTGATTACCATGTATCCATTGTAGAATCCCCGATACCGATAAAACTCGGATTAGACCTGAAAGGCAACATGGATGACATGTCCGTAGACCTGGCCAAATGCGAGTACGCTGAGCTTTACAGGCCCGTATCCAGAAACGCCGTCGAGAACAAACAACTCGAACTCCGCAAAATGATTCGCGAGATACTCACCCAGAAGGTGAAAGATTAGAAACACAATCATCGTTTGTTTGCCAGCTGACAATATATTCGGTTCCCTTCTTCACCACTTTCCCGTGATCCATAATTTTCCAGCTGCCTTCAATCCCTAATTCCCAGCTGCTTAGCTCAAAGTGAGCCATAGCGATTCCCATATCAATGTGCTGAATATCCACATTAGGAGCAAAGCCGCCATAACCGGGGGTCCTGTTCAGGTAAAAGTGAAAGTTGTTTTCGCTTCGGACGACCCTCCACGGTTGCTTGTTGGAAGCCGAAGGAGCCAGGCGGACCATTTCCAGGGGCAGGAGGGATCCTTCATTATCCATATGTTGTAAGGGTTTACCGAATTCCCCATCGAAGAACAATTCATTCCAGGGTTTTCTCTGGTCCGACTTTGCCCCCTTCCTGATCAATAGTTCCCTCCTGGACATGGACGGAGCGGGGTATCCTACAGGCGTAATTGCAGGAATGACAACGTCTTCAGAGGTGTTCAGGATGTCTGCCAATTCACTTCTTTTAAAAGTACCCCCCAACCAGCAGGTCCCCAGTCCCATATCAACCAGATAAAGCATTATTTTCTCTAGCAGGTATCCAAAGTCAAGCTCAGTAAATGTCCCAATTTTTACTTCACCTGCGACGAAGTGTTGTGCCCCTTTGATAAATCCGTAGGTACCCAATTTGACTTTTTGCCCTGCTATTGCAGATTTTCTATGAACAAGATGGAAGGCAACACGGTTCCCCATTGGCCCTTCGGTATGCAGATCAAGGACCTCCCGAACCTGTCGTTCCATGTCAGGTTCCATTCCATCGGGGGAATAGTTCCTGACAGAACGTCTTTGCCTAATAAGCTGTGTGACCGGGATTTTAAATTCCATGGTGCTGAAAATAACCAATTATATTATAAAGGATACGTTCCGCCGGCGTTTTTTCTGATGTCTCCAGATTTTATTGAATCACCACCACCCTGGGTCCAGGCTTTTGCTCCTACTACCTTAAGTAAATAATACCCGGGTGATAAAGAGTCTTTTTCCAGGCGATATACCCGGGTCGTAGAGAAATCGAATCCCTGTTACCAGGATGAAAACCTGGAGGTTCGGGACAAAAACAAACAAAGTTATCGTTAACAGCTTTTATACATGACTGGAATGTAAAACATAGAGCTGCTTAACAGCTATACATCAAAAATTTGGATTTTACTTTCGCAGGAATGTGGTCAAAGGCTGCTCAATATTTCATGTCCAACTGGCTTATATTCTCCATACCCTCAGTGCTAAGCTTCGAATGTCATAGGGCAACACTCTGCTGTAACGATTTTAATGAAACCCCTGTCATGGGAATAGTACACCCTTATCGAATCCAAGGGTAATTTGCTATTTTCGCTTAATGTAATTCTGATTTAATAAATTACCCTGAGATCATGAAATTCCGTAATGACTGGCTTAGCCCCCTATTAATCGGACAATTTAATTTTGGTACTCAATAATAGCGATATTTCTTCATAATATTGCATCAGCAAGGAACGACCGAAGGTGATTTTTACACCGATGGTTGTAGAAATGATTCGGCGCCGAACATTTCGTTTATTTTCTCATCTTCAAACCCATCGAGGGTTTTCGTCTGAGAGCAAGGAACTTCCCTCAGATTCATATTGCCCGATAGCTGTTGATATGGGATATTAAGATTAAATTTCACTTTTTTATTCTTCAACACTCTACGAGTGATATTGCCTTCTTGCCATAAATCCCAGAATACCCTGGGGGACAAGTTGGCAATGGATCCATGCAGGCGTACGTTATTGTATTTTTCGTAGAAAATTGTCAACCAGGTTTTTACCCACCCGTATACACCTCAGGAGAATGGCCATATTGAAAGCTTTCATTC
>DRHS01000281.1 GCA_011053095.1 Bacteroides sp. | reverse complement strand
TAGGCGCTTAGACATCCCATAAATTCCTACCCTTGTATCATGTACAAGGGTCTAAATTTTCACGGAGTGAATGCAATAGAATTCCATAAGTGTTTCCAAAATGACGAAGCTTGTTATGAATACCTCAGCATTGCAAAATGGGATGTCTAAGCGCCTATACCTATTATATTATTTGCCTTGCCGGGATTGAACGCTCAGAGCCCGGTCCGCGGTCGCGTAACGGAAATGAGTGAAAACCAGGAAACAAGCCCCTTGCCTTTTGTAAATGTCTACTGGAGCGGGACCTCCCACGGCACCGTTACCGATGAAAACGGAGAATTTACTATAAGCTGGCATGGCAGCGAGGAACATGCCCTTGTTTTCAGTTTTGTGGGTTTTGCCCCCGATACCATCTGGCTACCCGCCGACAAGAACGAGGTAAACCTTGTTATGGCTGCAGGAGACCAGATTGATGAGGTAAGCATCGCAAAACGAATGGGCGGATCATACATCTCAAAGCTGAAGCCCATTAAAACGGAGTTTATTACCGGAGCGGGACTCCAGAAATTGCCCTGTTGCAACCTTTCGGAAAGTTTTGAAAATTCAGCCACCATCGATGTCGGGTATGCCGACGCGGTTACCGGGGCAAAACATATTAAAATGCTCGGACTTGCGGGTGTCTACAGCCAGATGCTTTTTGAGAATATTCCGTATCTCAGGGGACTCGAATCGGCATTCGGGCTGAATTATGTTCCGGGTCCCTGGATGGAATCCATACAGATATCCAAGGGTGCAGCATCCGTCATCAACGGCTATGAATCCACCACCGGACAGATCAATATCGAGTATAAAAAGCCGGAGAAGGGGGCTCCCCTATTCGTTAACCTTTTCGCAAATTCCATAGGAAGGGCTGAGTCCAATGTAACCTCGGCCATAAAGGTAAATGACAAATGGAGCACCATGTTTCTTGTCCACGGTTCATCCATGAATAACAAGTTAGACCGAAATGAGGACGGCTTTATGGACATCCCCCTGAACAGGCAGGTCAATGTCTTTAACCGCTGGAAATACAATCCCGAAGGCAATGTTCGCTTACAATTCGGATTTTCCGTGATGGACGAGCAGAGGGATGGGGGACAGCTGGATTTTGACTACGATCGTGATCAGGGCACTACAAATGCATACGGCATCAATGTGAACTCACGCAAGTATAACGGATTCGGCAAGGTCGGCGTCCTTTTCCCGAACAAACCCTATCAAAGTATTGGTTTTCAGATGTCTGCCACATACTTTGAACAGGATGGCCTCTTCGGACCCGACCAGTATACGGGCAAGCAGAATTCCCTCTATTCAAACCTTATATACCAGGGGATCATCGGGAATACCAATCACATGTTCAGCACAGGGGCAAGTTTTCTGTACGATGACTTCCGGGAAACCCTGAATACCAGCCTCCGGAATCGCAGGGAATGGGTGCCGGGGATCTTCGGCCAGTATACTTATACCAGTCCCGAGAAGTTCAATGGTATCGCGGGATTACGGGTGGATCACAATTCGGTTTACGGCCTGCTTATCACCCCCCGGCTTCATATGCGGTATATGATTGATGCCAATACCTCTTTGCGCGCTTCCGCGGGAAGGGGTTACCGTTCAGCCAATGTGCTGTCGGAAAATCTGGGACTCCTGGCCAGCTCGAGGACATTCTATTTCACCGAATCGCTTGAAATGGAAAAAGCCTGGAACTATGGCATGAACCTGACGCGGGAATGGAGCCTCGGCAGCGAAAAGGAGTTGATCTTCAGTGTTGATCTTTACCGGACTGATTTCCAGAACCAGGTAATCGTAGACAGGGACCAGGATGTCTCGGGAGTGTATGTTTACAATCTCTCCGGAAAATCCTACTCCAATAACTTCCAGGCGGAAATCACTGTTGAACCCATCGAACGCTTTGACATAACACTCGCATACCGGTTCAGCGATGTAAACAGTACCATAAACGGCGAGTTGGTGGAGGTTCCTCTAACATCCCGCTACAAAGGTCTGCTTAGCCTGTCCTATGCCACACCTTTCCGGAAATGGGCCTTTGATTTCACCGGACAGCTGAACGGGCAGACCCGCTTGCCGGATACACGGATGAATCCGCCGGAGTACCAGCTCGGGCAATATTCACCACAATACTTTATATTACATGCCCAGGTAAGCAAGCGGTTCAAATGGTTTGAGATCTATGCAGGCGGAGAAAACCTGACCGATTTCATCCAGGAAGATCCCATCCTTGCCCCGGATGACCCCTTTGGACAGTATTTTGATGCATCCATGGTCTGGGGACCCCTGCTGGGAAGAAGATTTTATGCAGGAATCAGATATACATTAAAATAAACAATATGAAAGCAATAACAGTAATACTAACGATGATCCTGCTCAGTGCAGGAGTAAGTGCTCAAAGCAACAAACTTCAAGAAGTTAAAATCAAGACCTCCTCCCAATGTAATGATTGCAAGGAACGTATCGAGGAAGCCCTGGCCTTTGAAAAGGGAGTGAAGAAGTCTGAACTAAATGTCGAGACAAAGGTCGTAACGGTCAGCTACAAAAAAGGAAAGACCTCTCCTGAAAAGATCCGCAAGGCTATTTCCAAGGTTGGCTATGATGCGGATGATGTTGCCGCTGATACAAAAGCATACAGCAAGCTTCCGGCATGTTGTAAAAAGTCTGACGATCCGGATTACGTGCCCGATTAATCCCTTAAGATCCAGATCATGATAAACTTTGAGAGAGATTTTAAAGAGATCAAAATTCTGAAATCAAAAATCACCTGTCCCCAGTGCGGGCATAGTAAAGAGGAAACCATGCCTGTAGATTCCTGCCAAATTCTTTATGATTGCGGGAATTGCGGCAATGTAATGCGACCTAAAAAAGGCGATTGCTGTGTTTTCTGCTCTTACGGAACCGTTAAGTGCCCTCCCGAACAGTGCTGTTAGGCATACCTTAAGCTTCCTTTTAGAGTAAAAAATACCTAAAAACAGGTATTGACTCTGTATGCATATATTTATATGTTTCAATGAAAAAAGTATCTACTCTGACAATGATCTTGCTGGTCCTGACAACGTTTGCTGGACTGGCCCAGAATTCGCAATGGAATGAAAGAACCGTAATGAGTGTTATCCGGTAATTTCTCATCCTGCTGAACTGACTTTTGTTCATAAAAGCAGTCATTGCACTAAACGAGCCAGCGGATAGTAAATAAGCAGTCTGGTGCTGCGTTAGCAGTATAACTGCGATTTACTATCCCATGCGAACCGGAAAGATCCCTATACAATGGTATTGGATACAAAATTTAGATTGCATAAATTTGTTATAGTACACCTCTAAACCATTTTAATATGAAACAAACTTTGACATTGACATTGCTGGTTCTCTTTACCCTTGGCGGACTTGCACAGAAACCACAGAAAGACATTCGGATTTTTCACCAAAAGAGGCTCGACAGACATCTTGCCACAGAAAGAAAACAGGCTTTTGATGATGAAAAGGCCTCGTACCGCGCCAATACCATGGAAGATAAACAGGTAAGGCAGGTTACATACACCAGGCCAGGCAAGCTGAAGTCTGCCCAGGTAGGTTTTGTCGAGCAAATGGACAGTCTAATTGATTACGCTTGGGATGAACAGCAAATGAAATTCTATTTGGACTACAAAGAATGGTTTGAATATGACAGTCTTGGCAGGAATACCAGGAACACATACCAGGCAGCAGAATCAGATACAACATTCCCCGATTATGGAGGCATGGATGAAATTGTTTGGGATGCGAATGATAGAATAGTTGAAGAAATTGGCTGGAATTGGATGGATTCTACAGGGTTTGAAAAGGAATATTGGGGACAGTATGAATATGATGCCAATGGCAACATGCTGATTGAATATTCACAAAATTGGGACAATATTATGCAATCCTGGTTCCCATATTCTACAGATACATCAACATACGATGGATTGAATAACAGGATCGAGGAGGTTAGTTACTACTATGATACAGTGATGAAGGTATGGGATCCTTCCTACAGGACAGCCTGGCAATTTGATTCAGTTGGCAAGAGGACTTTAAAAACCAATTATTCTTGGATAGTAGATTCAATCTCAACCTGGAAACCAAATTGGCGTTATGAATACTTTTACGATCAGAATGGACGGGATACCACAACAATTGATGCCTGGTGGAACGGAGCCTCCTGGGAGAAAAGTTCAAAAGATGTTACCGGATACAATGCAAACGGGGCACGCAATTTTCATGGAAATTACTACTGGGACGGTGAATCTCAGTGGATTGGGAGCTATAAATACGAATATACTCTTGACGGAAATGATCTCGTTACAGATGAGATAGAATACAGCTGGGACAATCTGAAAAATGACTGGTATATTAGAAGTAAGGGCACTTTTTCCCGGGATGGAACAGGAAATATTTTGCAGATGGCCTACTTCCGATATGATACAACTCAAATGGCCTATATAGATGATTGGCAGGATAATTATGTCTGGGATATTTCTGTAGCATGGGCCGATATTGCAATGCCAATTGGGTTCGCAGAGGAACAGGAAGAGGGGGAGGAAGACAACATATTCACCATTGTCAGTAAAATACTTGGGTGGTCCTACCTGGAGTACGATACTACGACTATGGCCTGGGATACACTCGAACTGGAGTATTTCTACTATTCCCCATTTGAAGGTGCCCCTCTTGATCCAATTGTTTGTAATGCAGATTTCAGCTTCCAGCCGGAGGAAGGAGATCCTCAGAAAATCACATTTATGGACGAATCTGCCAGTGATGCAAGTTCCTGGTACTGGACCTTTGGAGATGGCACCACGAGCGCAATGCAGAACCCGATGCACACCTATTTATTGCCTGGCACCTATAAGGTAAGCCTTTCCACAACAGATGCAACAGGTGAATGCAGCAATACACTGGTTAAGCAGATTAAAGTTGGCAATACACCTTGTACTGCTGAATTTTCAATGACCGTAGATACGGCAGGGCAAATAATTACCCTTACAAATCTGTCTCAGGGAACGAATCTGCTGTATTCCTGGAGTTTTGGTGATGGTGAAGTTTCTAAGGCCATGAGTCCAAGACATACCTATCAATTTGCAGGTTCCTATGAGGTAACACTGACTGTCCAGAGAGATAGTACCTGTATGGACCGCTACAGTATGAATACAAGAGTGGGTACTGCTATTTGTCGTGCTGAATTTGATGTATTTGTTGATTCTGCAACCAATACAGCCAGTTTCAGTGCGCAAAACCAAAATCCAGCCAATGTTTATCGCTGGGAGTTTGGTGATGGTTCCATTGCTAAAACAGCTGACGTCACTAAAATATTTACACACCCGGGCTTTTACTCAGCACGTCTCACCGTTTCGAATAATACTGCCGCATGCGTCAATTCACAAAAGGCGACGATATTGATTGGCAGCAGGAGTCCCGGAGGACAGGCTGACTTTATCTATGTTTCCGGAGAAGGAAACATTGTGCAGTTCAGTAACCGTTCACTTGGTGAGTCTCTGACTTACGTGTGGGATTTCAATGACGGTAATACCTCAAAAGAGATGCATCCTGAGAATGAATTTGCAGTTCCTGGATATTACAATGTTTGTCTTACAGTTGCAACTGCAGATGGCCGGCAGAATACCTACTGTGAGAAGATCTTTGCAGGTACAGAGACAACTGATCATTGCCTGGCACAGTTCGATTATCAACTCAGCGAGAATCAACTTTCGATTGCTTGTCTGGATCGTTCACTGGGTAGCCCGGATAAATGGAACTGGACCTATAATGAGGCTGGGGCAACAACCGAGCAAAACCCAAGCTGGACAACCAGTACTCCAGCTTATGTTAAGGTGCATCAGACCATAATGAACTCAAGCAATAACTGTCGTGACGATGCATTTGCCCTTGTTAATATGGGTGAGGACGGAAAACTTAAGGCTGGCATAGGATACCTCGTAGACACTACCAATAAGAAAGCCGATACATATCCTGTAGATTTTATTGGTGTATCACTTGGTGATGCAGGGAAACTAAAATGGGACTTCGGAGATGGGACAACTGACTCAACATCAAACAGTCCCCAGCATGTTTATTCCACACCTGGTGTATATAATGTATGTCTGACTATTACAAATACTACAACCGGAGAAGAAGATACCAGCTGTGAAACTGTTACTGTTGGTGGAGGAGCTACTTCTAGCAGGAATCTGAATGCTTTTGAAGTTGGACTTAAATCCTATCCGAATCCGTTCAGCGAGAATACCAGGATTGAGATCCAGCTGATCTCTGAATCAGACATCGATCTATCGGTCTATGACCTGATGGGTAGAAAAGTAAAATCAATTGCAAGAGAGAACAGAGAAGCCGGAATTCATACCTTTGATTTCAGCGGCTCTGAACTGGAAGCAGGTAATTACTATCTGATTCTCAAAACCGAAAATGGTGCTGCCAGGTCCGTGATGAGTATTGTAAAATAAGCAACCACAGGGCAAATTCTCACTTATTTATAGCAATTTAGTAATCCATTCGAGCTTTACTTTTTCTTGCCTTGCGCAGCTACAGCTGCAGCTTTTGCAGCAATGGCATCCTGGTCGCCCAGGTAGTAGCTCTTGATGGGTTTGAGATCTTCATCCAGCTCGTATACCAGGGGTACTCCCGTAGGAATATTCACCTTCAGGATCTCCTCGGGTGACTTATCATCCAGGTATTTTACCAGAGCACGAAGGCTGTTTCCATGGGCTGCAATCAAAACCCGCTTCCCGCTCTTGATCATAGGAGCAATGGTGTCAAACCAGTAGGGAAGGAAACGGTCTACTGTCAGCTTCAGGGATTCCGTAGTTGGGATATCAGCCTTGTCCATATTTCCATAGGCAGGATCGTGTCCGGGCCAGCGTTCATCTGATTTTTCGAGATCAGGTGGTGGAATGTCATAGCTTCTTCTCCAAACCAGCACCTGCTCTTCGCCGTGCTTCTCAGCAGTTTCGGCTTTGTTGAGTCCCTGGAGAGCACCGTAATGCCTTTCATTCAGGCGCCAGCTTTTCTCAACCGGAATCCAGAGGCGGTCCATCTCATCAAGGGCCAGCCAAAGGGTGCGCAGGGCACGTTTCAATACTGAAGTATAGGCGATATCAAAATCAAATCCCTCCTCTTTCATGATCTGTCCGGCGGATTTTCCTTCTTCAATTCCCTGCGGGGTCAGGTCAACATCGGTCCACCCCGTAAAACGGTTTGTCTTGTTCCATTCAGACTCACCGTGCCTTAGTAATACTACTTTATACATATCAGTTGGTTTATTAGATTATTGATCGAATTAACGGGGAACAAAGTTATTAATTCTACTGCATTTCCCGAAGGTATTGGTACTCCTGACTCCATTCATATTTAACATAAAGAACTTTTTTCACTATTTGTACTATATTTCGTACATTTGCCATATATTTGTACTTATTATAGGACAAACGTCATGAAGAGGAAGAAACAAATACTATTCCCGAAGCATCTCAGGATCTTGGAGCAGCTGGGAGAAAATATAAGGCTGGCCAGAAAGAGACGAAAATTATCAGCCACCCAGGTAGCAGATCGTGCCGGTATTGCCAGAAACACATTATATCTTATTGAAAAAGGCAATTCCAGCGTATCTATCGGGGCTGTGTTCAATGTACTTCGTGTACTGGGTCTCCATGAAGATTTTCTGAAACTGGCCGCTGATGATGAACTGGGTAGAAAACTGCAAGATCTGCAATTATTGGGGGATGAATAATGAATACCGGGAAAACGGATATATATGCGTATGCTCATTGGGAGGGAATGCCTGAACCAAAGTTAATAGGTAATTTATCTGTTCACCATGGCAAAGGGAGAAAATCATATAGTTTTGAATACAATCCGGACTGGATCAATTCGAATGAGCAGTTTCTTCTGGATCCTGATATAGGTTGGTTTACCGGACCACAATATCCCTCCGGAAAGGAAAACTTCGGAATATTTTTTGATTCTATGCCGGATAACTGGGGAAGAACCCTAATGAGAAGACGAGCCGCTCAAATTGCAAAAAAGGAGGGCAAACCCGTACCAATCCTTTTTGACATAGATTATTTATTAGGGGTCTATGATGAATCCAGGATGGGAGCTCTTCGCTTCAAGCTTGATCCTGAGGGTTCATTTCTTGATGATAATCAGGCCTTCCCGACACCGCAGTGGACTTTGATCGGGGACCTCCAATATGCAGCAGACCAGATAGAATCTGAAGATGAAAATTCCGAAACAGAAAAATGGCTGGCTATGTTGCTCGGACCGGGATCCTCGCTTGGTGGTGCCCGTCCAAAAGCAAATATCCTGGATAAGGATAATGGCTCTATTCTAAAAAAGGATAGGTATTTTACATATATCCCACATTAACAATACTTTTGGTGTCCTTTAATGCCGTTTTCCAATTTCTTTTTGTTGGACACCGATAAGTTCTTACGGAATATTTTTTTATGAAATTAGCGTAC
>DRHS01000280.1 GCA_011053095.1 Bacteroides sp. | reverse complement strand
CTATATCAAGAGTGTGGTCTCCATTAATTATTTTGGCTCTATTCTAAAAAAGGATAGGTATTTTACATATATCCCACATTAACAATACTTTTGGTGTCCTTTAATGCCGTTTTCCAATTTCTTTTTGTTGGACACCGAAAGTATTGTTAATGTGGGATATATGTAAAATACCTATCCTTTTTTAGAATAGAGCCAAAGATATAAAACTCTGGCTTGGGGATCAGAGTAAAAATCATGGATGGATACTGATTGGAGATGAGGGCACTACGCAGTCAACAAAGCGTTTTGCCTCAAGAGAAAACGCCGATGCCGAAGCAAGGCCTATGCTTAAGATATATTACACTGAAGAACCCGCAAACGTACCTTCTCTTACAGGAAAAGGACAGGCAGCCCTGATCACATACCCGAATCCTTTTGTCGATGAGATTAGTATCATATTCCGGATAGATCGGAAGGAGAAGATTCATCTGGGTGTATACAATTTGCTTGGACAGCAGATTGAGATTATAACCAGAGGAGTGCAGTCACCGGGTCGTTACCATGTAAAATGGGACGTAACCGACCGTTCCGGGAAAGCGGTTCCAAATGGCATGTACTATATTATACTGGATATCGGTAAAGACAGGCAGGTCACAAAAATCATGAAAACCAGGTAATCCAATGGATAGAATCGCATTGATCACAGGTACCAACCGTGGCATCGGACTCGAAATCGGAAAACAACTTTTATCACAAGATTGGACAGTTATCTTCACCGCCAGGAATATGGCGGTAGGACGTCCTATTGTCAATGAACTGAGAGAGACTTATAAATCAGCCTGGTTCGTTCAATTGAACGTAGACGAAAAGGAGAGCATCAATTACATGGCCGAATATGTATTGAAAGAATTTGGCAGGGTGGATGTTCTGATTAATAATGCAGGAGTCCTGCTGGATGGTGGGAAATCCTTATCAACACTGGATATTGCAGATCTGCAGAAAACTATGGAAACCAATGTTTATGGTCCCCTTCAGGTTACAAGAGCGCTTCAACCTGCCCTTAAAAAAGGCAATGATGCCAGGGTAATAAATATTTCCAGCTTAATGGGACAGCTTTCCACGATGGGTAAGGATATGCCTGCCTACCGGATCTCCAAAACTGCATTGAATGCTCTTACAGTAATCCAGGCACAGGAACTTGCAGGGGATAAAATCAAGGTAAACACCATGCATCCCGGATGGGTTAGCACTGATATGGGTGGTCCGAATGCCACAAAATCTATTGAAGAGGGTGCAGACACAGCCGTCTGGCTGGCCACTGAAAATGAAATCCCAACAGGAAAATTCTTTAGCGAACGCAAAGAAATTGAATGGTAGCTGGTTTAAAGACTTACCTGGGCATCCTTGCTGAGTGATTTCTCAACCGCCCTGTTTAGCATGATAGATGCGAGTCCGTCAAGGTGATTTACCCTTGGTTCATTTCTATTCCTGACAGCATCAAGGAAATCCTCAATATTAGCCATTATTGATTTCTCGAGGACATCCGGATCAGATGAAATACGTGGGTTTACTTCATTTTGGATAGCCAGCATACCGGTGTAGTCTGTATTTGCTGAGAATTCAATTCCGGTCGTTCGATCTGTCCCCGAAACCTCCATGTCCCACCCGGGATGTTTGCTGTTAAAATGTATTATAGTCTCAAAACTGTCAAAGTCAATTAGTATACTGACCGGTTCACCATTCTCATTTGCATTGGCTTGAAGCGAGATCGGGCTTGTGCCGGTGATATATGATACAATCCTCTGCAATGGCTGGGCAGTACCTGTAAATCCATCAATTTTCATATCCCCACCAAGGTTCTTAGGATTGCAATTAATATGGACCTTATTGAGAGAGATATTATCCCCGTCTATAATCTCCTTCAGCATCTCAACAGAAGGGTAGAAGGCAAGTGGATTTATGAGTCCGACAAAACGCCCGGTTTGTTCCATGAATTCAGAAATACTTGCATATTCTCCCAGGTTAAGACCAATGGGATAAGTAGCAAGGATGTCTTTATCCTGTTCAAGAAGCATTACGATATAACTGGCCTTCAGAGTAAGGTTTTCATCTATTAATACGATAGGTGAGGAACTTTTGACTGCTTGCTGGAATGTTCTGGGGATGCTTTTGAGTTTTTTGTGATGACTGAGATGATTCTGATAGAAAGAATATCCGGAGGCTGTTCCCACATAATCCATTGTGAGAGTGGACTTTTTCTCTGGTAACAGGTTACAGGATGAAAACAATCCTATTCCCGCCATAGTGCCTGTGGTTGTTAATGTTGCAGATCTTATAAACTCTCTACGGGATTGCATTTCGAATTGCATTATGCTATTGTGCAGATGCATTATCCTGTTGTGCCTGTTGTCGTTCTACATCTGTTGCCCAGCCTCCTCCAAGTGCTTTGTATAGCTTTACATACGAATTCAGATGGAGCTGGTAGGTTTCGGCAGCAGCAAGTTCTGCATTAAACATTTGCCTATCGGATTCAAGTACTTCAAGATAACTGGTTTGTCCCCCGTTATACCTTGCTTCTGAAAGGGTTGCAGCATTCACTGCAGCGATTACCCTCCGGTTCACAGCTTCGAGCTCCCGGTTGAGAGTTTCTATTTCAATAAGGGCATCTTCAACCTCCCTGAAGGCCTGGAGAACTGTTTCTTCGTAGGCGAAGAGGGACTGCTCAGCTCGCTGATGTTCAACTTCAACACGTCTTTTGTTCTTCCCGAAATTAAAAATGGGTCCAACGATACCTCCTCCGAGAGACCATGCCAGGTTAGATCCTGCCGAAAACGAAGACAGATCAGTACTGACAGCGCCTAATCCAGCAGTCAGGCTTATTGATGGAAAGCGCATGGCCTGAGCCACACCTATTCGGGCTGTCTGGGCATAGAATAGTTGTTCGGCTGCGAGTACATCCGGTCTTCTTTCCAGCAATTCGGATGGGAGGCCGGCAGGAATATCGGGCGATTCAATAAGCTCTCTTAAAGGACCGTATTCAACAGCACGGGGATTCAGTCCCACAAGAGTGGAAAGGGCATTTTCAGTCTGGGATACGAGCCTTTCATAAAATGGTATAGCGCCTGCAGCAATCGCTTCCTGTATCTGTGCCTGATTCAGGTCCAGTTCAGGAATAATCCCCTTGTTATAACGTTCCTGAATAATCTCAAGGGCAACTTTTCTGGTCTCCCATGTACGTTCTGAAATTTCCAGGCTTGCCTGGAGACCGAGCAATTGGAAATACAGGTCGGCCACTCCTGAGATAAGGCTAAGCTGAACGGTCTGGTAACCATACTCGGAAGCAATCAGTTCAGCCCTTGCAGCCTGTGTGGCCCTGCGGTATTTGCCCCAGAAGTCCATTTCCCAGAAAACATTTGCACCAAATGCGAAAAGATTGCCCGGATCTGTACCCTGCATCTGGGGATTGGGTTTCTGCCTGGTGGCAGATCCATCATATCCGAACCTTGGATAAATGTCTGCCCGGTTAAATCCTAAGATGGCTTCGGCTTCAAGTATTCTTGAGGCCGCAATTTTAGCACTGGGATTGTGCTTCAGGGCAGTGTCTATCAGGTTGTTCAGGTATTCATCGCCGAATAACTCCCACCAGGCCAGATCCTCCAAGGAGTCCTGTGGTGTGCTGACAAATCTGTATTCCTCCGGGCTCACTACCTCCGGCTTCTCCAGATTCGGACCAACCATACATCCATTAACTGCCAGTATGAGGACAGGGATATAGATAAGAATTCGTTTCATAGATATTTTCATTTTGCTTAATTACCGTGGTGTATTATCGGATTGGCCCGTTGATTCTTTGGAAGCAGCCAGTTCTCTCTTTTGTTCATATTTGCCCAGCCTGCCTATTAATACAAAGAACATCGGGTAGAGGAAAACTCCAAGGAGGGTTGCAATAAACATACCTCCCAGCAGAGCCATGCCCATTACTTTCCTGGCCTCCGATCCTGCGCCGGAAGCAACAATTAGCGGGAATACACCGAGAATAAACGAGAAGGCAGTCATCAGGATGGGGCGAAATCGAAGTTTCGCAGATTCCAGGGCTGCTTCCACCAGTGTCATTCCTTCATCAAATTTCATCTTGGCAAATTCCACAATCAGGATGGCATTCTTGGCAGCCATGGCAATTAGCATTACCAGAGAGATTTGAGTAAAAACATTAGACTCGTAGGATTCACTGAATATTCTTGCCAGCAGCAAAAAGAGCATTGCACCAAAAACAGCAAATGGGGTGCCGAGAAGAATACTGAACGGGAGTGTCCAGCTCTCATACTGTGCTGCCAAAATCAGGAACACAAATACCAGGGCAAAGACAAATACAATACTTCCTGAGCCACTGGACTGTTTTTCCTGGTAGGACATATTACTCCATTCATAACCCATGTCAGGAGGAAGGACCTCATCTGCAACTTCTTCCAGGGCATTCAGGGCCTGGATTGAAGAGAATCCTTTTGCCGGTGCACCTGAAAGTTCAACCGAGCGGTTGAGGTTAAAACGGTTGGTGAATTCCGGTCCGTTGATATCCCTGACAGTTACCAGTGCAGAAAGGGGTACCATAGTTCCTTCTGCATTTTTTACAAAGAAATTATGAATTTTGGACTCATCCAGCCTGTATTCGGGCTCGGCCTGAATATATGCCTTGTACAAACGTCCGAAGCGATTAAAATCATTCACATAATATCCTCCGAGAAATGCACCGATTGTAGTATACAGATCATTTAAGGAGACACCGGCAATCAGTGCCTTGTCCCGGTTTATATCCATGTATTTCTGAGGTACAGATGCCTGATAAGTAGTGAATACGGATGCAATTTCTTCCCTTGCCATGGCTGCCCGCATAAAAATCATAGCCTGTTCTGCCAGGTATTCAGGAGAATTCCCACCCCTGTCCTGCAGCATCATGGTAAAGCCGGATCCGCTTCCAAGTCCCGGGATAGCTGGGGGACCAAAAGCAAAAATCTGTGCTCCCGGTATCTTTGAAAGTTTCATATTCAATTCCCGTGAGATTTCCTTTGCGGTCATCTCCCGTTCTTTCCAGTCTCTCAGGGAAAGGAACATAAATCCACCATTTGTGGAGAAAGCTCCGGATAACATGCTGAAGCCTGTAGCATTGGTTACATATTCTATTTCATCATAGGTGGCCAGGATTGCTTCGACCTCTTTTGCGATCACATCTGAACGCTGAAGCGAGGCAGCACTGGGAAGCTGCATGTTTACAAACAAATATCCCTGATCCTCCTCAGGTATAAATCCCCCGGGTACAAATTTCGATATCACGACGATGGAAGCAGAAAGGATCAGAAGAAAAACCATCCCCCGGGAAATCTTCCGCGTCATTATCCCTGTAATTCGCATGTATCCTTTCGAGGATTTATCAAAGACATTGTTAAATCCATTAAAAAACTTTCCGAGCAGGCCTCTGGAAGGTTTCGCCGGCCGGAGAAGGAGGGAGGCCAGTGCGGGACTCAGACTCAGTGCATTCACCGAGGAGAATGCAACAGATACGGCAATGGTAATTGCAAACTGCTGGTATAGTCGTCCGGTTATTCCTCCCATTGCAGCAACCGGAATAAATACTGCCACCCTGGCCATCCCGGTTTCTCTAGTTGGTGCATTTATCCTATTCCCAATACTCGGTTTTACAATAAATGTACTTTCATTGCTTGGATTGGTACTTGCGATAGGAATTGTCGTTGATGATGCGATCGTGGTTGTTGAAGCAGTACAGGTTAATATTGCCAAGGGGATGAATCCCAAGGAAGCCACAAATGCGGCCATGAAAGAAGTTACCGCTCCCATTATCGCAACAAGTCTTGTTGTAGTCGCTGTATTTATTCCGGTTGCTGCAATGGGAGGAATCACCGGACGACTATACCAGCAGTTTG